>PLWR01000049.1 GCA_003165615.1 Acidobacteriota bacterium
CCGCGGCTGATGGAGGCAAGATTCCCGAGAATCTGCGGGGGAGCGCCGCTGTTGCTCGCTATGGGAATGTTTTCCAGATCCTGGAGCGTGTTCACGCGGTATTGCGGCGTTTGCGTTGTGATGCTGTAGCTCACGCCGGTCTTGGGGTCGAGCCAAAAAGTGGGAGAAGTTTGGAAACTGCCGCTCAAGGAAACGAGTAAATCATTCGCCACGTCGCGGGGCGTAAAACCCACCTGCGCGGTCCGAGTTCGGTCGATGTTAACCTGAAGGCGGGGTAGGTTGAACGGTTCCTGAATGCGCAAGTCCACCGCGCCGGGGATATATTTGAGCTGACGCATCAGCCCCTCGGCGAATCGCCGATTGGCGATCAGGTCTTGGCCCACCACCTGGACATTGATGGGCGCCGGGAGGCCGAAATTCAAAATCTGGCTGACCATGTCCGAGGGCAGGACGTAGAACGTCACGCCAGGAAAATCCCGAGCCAACCGGAGCCGCAGCTTTCGGACGTACTCTGCCGTGGGGTGATGGCTTTCAGCCAGCGCGACCATGACGTCAGCGTCCCCCGTGCCGATCGGACCCGAGGTGCTGTACGCGAGGTTCACGCTGCTGTAAGGCAGCCCGATGTTATCAATGATGCTGTTCACTTCCTGAGGAGGAATCTCCTGCCGAATGGATTTCTCCACCTGATCGCAAAGCAGCGCGGTCTCTTCAATGCGGGTGCCGGTGGGAGCGCGCACGTGCAGCGTGAACTGGCCACTGTCTACCTTGGGGAAAAAGTCCTGGCCTATCAGGGGAACCAGGAGGAACGAAGCGGCGGCGGCGCTCAAAACCCCCAACGCCAGCCAAGCGCGATGGTCCAAGCAGATCCTCAGCCAACCCTTATACTTCCCCCGCAGCCGTTCGAAGGCGCGCTCGAATCTCAATTGCAGGCGCGCCAAAAAGTGGCGTTGGGCCTCGGCTTCCATATTCTCCGCGTCGTGCTCGTGGCCGCGGAGTAAATACCGCGCCATGGTGGGCACCAAGGTCCGGGACAGCAGGTAAGACGCCAGCATTGCAAAGCTCACCGCTTCCGCCAGGGGGATAAAGAGGTGCCGTGCGACTCCGGTGAGGAAAAACATGGGCACGAAAACAATGCAGATGGCGAGGGTCGAGACAAAAGCCGGGACGGCAATCTGTGACGCGCCATCCAAAATCGCCACCAGGATTTCTTTATCCATGGCGATGTTGCGGTTGATGTTCTCAACTTCAACCGTGGCATCGTCCACCAGTATGCCCACCGCTAAAGCGAATCCCCCTAACGTCATGATGTTGATGGTTTCTCCGAGCGCACTGAGCACTACCAGAGAGGTTAGGATGGAAAGCGGGATGGAGACCGCGATAATAATGGTGCTCCGCCAGCTCCCCAGGAACAGGAGGATCATGGCGGCGGTTAGAAGAGCGGCGATGAGCGCTTCTCTCACCACACCCTTAATGGCCGCCCTCACGAAAATGGACTGGTCATTTAAGTAGTGGATTTGCAATTGCGGCGGTAATCCCTTCTGAATGATCGGCAACTCCGCTTTGATCTGGGAGATGATATCCAGAGTCGAGGAGTTCCCGGTTTTCATCGTGGTCATCATTGCCGCCCGTTGGCCATTGACACGCACGATGTTGGTCTGGGGCGGGAAGCCATCGCGCACATGGGCGACGTCGCGAATATAAATTACCGAGCTTCCGGAGGTTTTTACCGGCAAATCGTTGAGCTCGCCCGTGGTCAAGGGGCTGCCGTTGGTTTCAACGTCATACTCATACCGGCCGATCTTGGAAGTCCCGGAAGGAAGAATCAGGTTCTGGGTGCTGATGGCATTTACGACGTCAACGGGAGAAAGCCCCTTGGATTGCAAGGCGGCGGTGTCAAGATCCACCTGCACTTGGCGTATCTTTCCTCCATAAGGCCACGGTATGGCGGCGCCTTCCACGTCGGCCAGTTGGACGCGGATGAAGTTCGCGCCCAAGTCAAACAACCGCTGCTCAGAAAGCCCTTGCCCGGAAAGGCCCAATTGCAGAATGGGCACCGTGGAGGCGCTGTACTGCATAATAAACGGGGGGGTGCTGCCGGGTGGCAACTGCCGAAGCTGTGTCTGCGACATTGCCGTCACTTGGCTCATCGCCATGGCAATGTTGGCACCCGGCTGGAAGAAAATCTTGATGACGGAGATGCCATTCAGCGACTCGGACTCGATGTGCTCAATGTCATTTACCGTCAAGGTGAGTGAACGTTCGTTGATGACGCCGATCCGGTTCGCCATCTGCTCGGCAGCAAGACCCGTATAACTCCACAGGACGGTTACAACCGGAATGTTGATATTGGGAAAAATATCGACGGGCATCCCGGGTGTCCCAGGTGTCCCGAGAATGACGATCGGGCTCAGAATCAAGATCAGCAGCGCTGCCACCAGAAAGGTATAAGGCCGGCTTAGCGCTAATTTAACGATCCACATAAAATATCAAAAACCGACCGGCAATAAATCGTGAGACAGAAGAATTGCGCCATTCCTTTATCCGTGGAACTGACAATTCATGAGAAAGACAAGGGAAATCGGATTTGCTGCATATCCGAGACTCTTGCCTGCCTTTCTTAAGGCGGTTGATGCTTGAAAAGGTCACGGTTTCAGTTGGACGAACATCGTTTGATTCTTATGAGCTAAAAATTGCGCTTCGACAATCACAGAGTCGCTGAGGAAGAATTAGGCGCAAAGGCCGATTTTAAAGTGAGCCCTGTGGCGGTCCAATCATGAGACCCCAACATAACCCACAATTTGCTCCAAGCTTAAGCTGCCATGACTTCACATTTTTGTAAGACTTGAAACATTTCCCCGCCCATCAGCGTCATAAATCCTATGCCGTACTCAGCCAAGACATGGCGACGCACGATCTGCGTCGCGACACTTCCCCTACTCCTGATAGCCTGCGCGCCCACAGCCCAGCAGCAGTCCGATTA
>PLWR01000471.1 GCA_003165615.1 Acidobacteriota bacterium
AAACACCTGTTTTGGACAAGAGTGCATTTCCCTAAGCCGCGGGACGAATGGCGGGAATGACGCCACTCGGATTCGACCCTTTCAGGGTCGGTTGTCCTTGGGCGCACTTTCCGGGGGCGTTGCCCCCGGCTACTGAATCGATCCCCTGCGGGGATCACCGATGGACAGCGCCCACGAGTTTTTCCGCAGCCGGTTTAGCCCCGCCCTTCCGTCGCCCACCCTGCGTGGTGAGAAGTTCGGATTAGTAATTCGCCACGACTGTGACCTTTCCCTTCAGTCCTTTCAGGTCGATCGTTTCTTTGTTGGGCGTGAAATTCGGCCATGATTTGCCGTCAACAGTTACGCGCTTGATGGGCTCCGCTTGGGGATGGCGCAAGCGCAGCAGAATCGCTCGGGGGTCGCCGCGCGAAGGGATCTCGACGGTGGCCGTGATCTTGCTGTGCTCGATATCGGAAACGATTTCATAGCCCACGGTTCCAAAAGCGCTCGGCGCATTCTTTACTGAGATCTTCTTGTCCTGTGCGAGCCACGCCCGCGGGGTCGCCCGTGCCAGCCAAAGGGACTGGCCGTCCTCCATTAACAACATCCATCGGAACCGCTCTACAAACCCGCCTTCCTCGATGATTTTATCTTTCGCCGCGAACTTGAACGGGCACTCATAGAAGATGTAACCGGCGTCGGAATCAACATCGGCCGCCATGGAATTGTAGAAGGTCCGCAGGAACAAGGGAACATCGTCCCCCTGTAGGTGGATGTTGGCCTGGCTTTCGATGGCGAGCAGACAGGCAAAACCTCCTAAAGAAAACCAGTCCTTCTCTGGATCATAGGCGGCGAGTCTCGGATTAGAACGGGCCTGTTTTGCCCTGGCTCGAACCTCCCGAATCTCCAGGAGCAACCGGTCTTCCAGCACGTCGAGGAAACCCTGCACCCGCCGGTCAATGGCCTCCAACAAACCAGCCGTGACCACCTGGCCGGTAAAGATGATGTCAAAAGTGGTCCCAATGAATGTCCGCGACCGTTTCCAACCCCACCTTCGCATGGCTCGGCAACTTCCGCCGACTCGTCGTGCGCCACGATCGCTCGCTTACCATTTACCAAGCTTTCTTTCATATCGCCTGCTTCATGATTGTCTTACGGAGGGTTTTGAAATAGCTTCTAGCAAAGCACCTCGTGCATCGGTGCTTTCGCAATTCCGTTCTCGAGGACTTGCACGCGGGTATCCGAACCACTAATGAACTATTTATGCGCGAAAAAGAACTGTCGTTTGTTGTTCCCACCCATCGACTACGTGAAGTCGGCGAGACTATCGAGCAGTACGGCGAGCACTTCTGGCGGAATGGCCACTCCGTCCGGATGGTGGTGTTTGATGATTCCTCGCCGACCAACCAGCAAAAATACTACCCGCTCCTGGAGCAAACACACACGCACCAGGAATTACACTATGTTGGCCCCCGGGAAAAGGAGCAGTTTCTTGCCTATCTGAATTCGAGGCTCCGGGACAGGCGGCTGGAAGGACTGGTCAGGAACCTCTTCCGTCCCAGCTACGGCGGCAACCGGAATTTTACGCTGATGTACACGCGAGGCGAGCTGATGGTGAGTTCCGATGACGATATGCGCCCTTACTCGCTCATTGAGGACAGCCCGGAGTCACTGGGGGCTGAAGAGGTCTGCCGTGGAAGGCTGCACAAGACAAACGAGAACGGCTACACTCGGAAATCACTCGACATCGTCGCCGCTTTTTGGGACGTCCTGGGCAAGCCGGTGAGCGCAATTCCGGAGAACTACGACCGCGGCGAGTTGCTGATCGACAGCGCTTCGGACCTGGAAACCGACGTTAGCAAAGGGCTGGCTCGCGAGAACTCGCTCACGCTCAAACCAGGTGCGATACCAGACACTTCGGGAGTGAAAATTGCGCAGACTTTTCGCTCGGGTACGAATGACATCGACGCCGTGGACTTCGTGGAGATGTTTCTCGAAGACGAAGAGCAAACCATCTTGGATGATCTGAACGAAAGGTACGTGTTGGTGAATTTCCGGGCGCCGGGACCAACCGGAATTGGCGGATGGACTGCGGCGTGGCCGGCTACGACAATACCTTCGGGCTGCCCCCGTTTTTCCCCACCCGTTTGCGCTTCGAAGATTACATTTACCGGCTCTGGATTCAACAGGAGGGCATTGTTGCCGCCCACGTGGATGCCGCGCAGAATCACATTAAGAGCAACTACATGCGCAACCCTCCGGCGGCCGAAATCCTCAACGAAGAGGAGGGGGCCAAGGCGTTGCTCCTCCCCGCCAGCGAAGATTTTCCCGGGATCAGTGGCATAGAGATTCTGGTAGATTGTGGGCGGAATGAGGTGCGCCGCTAAAGAGCCGGGCGGAGGGGGTGCGCGGTAGAATTGCAGTAAACCTTCAGCAACGGACATGCCGAGAAGGGAGTGAGCAAAGTGAAGCGAAGAGATCTGCTGGCCATGGCAGGGACCGCCGGGGCATTCGGTTTGGAGGCGGGTTCACATCAAGCTGTGGGCGCAACGCCTGCCAGGAACGGGTTTCGCTTGTTCGATGTGCGCGAATTTGGCGCGGCCGGTGATGGCAGGACGCTCGACTCGCGAGCCGTCAACGCTGCCATCGACGCTTGCAACTCCGCAGGTGGGGGACTGGCATATGTTCCGCCAGGGGAATATCGCTGCGGCACTGTAGTCCTGAAGAGTAACGTGACTTTGTATCTCGAAGCGGGGGCTACGATCCTCGGCAGTACGGATCTCGCGGATTACAATTCTCTGCCTGGACAGCAAGCAGAGCCTGACGTGAACGCAAGGCACTTGATCTTTGCCCGCGACGCGGAGAATGCCGGCTTGGCAGGTCCGGGGCGTGTCGACGGGCAGGGTCCGCAGTTCTGGGTACCGAGTGGTCGTGTTGTGCCGCCACCGGAGGAGAGCTGGCGAGACGTCGCCATATTCGACTGGAAGCCGCTGGAGCGCCCTTCTCCCATGCTGGAGTTCGTTGGATGTCGGCATCTTCGCGTCGAAGACGTGCGCATCGAGAACGCTCCCGGATGGACCCTTCGCTTGGCCAATTGCGATAACGTTGTAATCCAAGGCATCGCCATCAAGAACCCGGTATACGGCCCCAACGCCGACGGCATGGACGTGATTGGCTGTCGGAATGTGTTTGTTGCGAACAGCTTGTTCGAAACTGCCGACGATGCCATCTGTCTGAAAAGCGAAAGCGCTTACGGATCGGGACCAAGGGTTTCCAAGAATATCGTCATCACGAACTGCGTGCTCACCACCTGCTGCAATGGACTGAAGTTCGGCACGGCAAGCCATGGAGGATTTGAGAACGTGACCTTCTCCAATTGCGTCATCTACAACGAGGAGGTCAATCTTCGCGAGCGGGTCATTGCGGGAATTGCTCTGGAAATTGTTGACGGCGGCTGGATGGAGGGAATCGTCATTTCCAATGTCAGAATGCAGCGCGTGCGTACTCCCATCTTCATCCGCCGCGGGAATCGTACGCCGCGGCCTGATGGCACGCCTGGGACGCTGCGGGGAATAATGATCGACAACGTCCACGCCACCGGAGCGATTCTGACCAGTTCCATCACGGGCCTGCCCGGCTTCGACGTTGAAGACGTGACAGTCTCGGGCATCCGCATCGCGAGTGACGAGGCCGGCAAAGAAGAGTGGGTCAGCCGCGAGATCCCCGAAATGCCGGCGGCGTACCCCGAGGCGCGCATGTTCGGCCGCTTGCCCGCTTTCGGCTTCTATTGCCGCCACGTCAAGGGGCTCCGGTTGCGCGACCTCACGCTCAGCGGCGCGGCAGCCGAGACGCGGCCCGCCATCA
Organism: Acidobacteriota bacterium; assembly: GCA_003165615.1. The sequence continues at coordinate 3,844 of PLWR01000471.1, forward strand.
CCTGCGATGACGTGAAGGATCTTGACATCCGTGGTCTGCGCACGACCAAGGTCGCAAGCGCCCAACCCGTGGTCAAGTTGGTTCAGGCTGCAGCGGTGCGGCTCACGGATTGCGCCGCTCCGGATGGAGCCGGCATCTTCCTTGAGGCCCAAGGCGACCGCACCAGGAGAATCGTACTCTCAGGCTGTGATTTGAGCGGCGCTCAAAAGCCCGTCGAACTGGGGCCCGCCGTGCCCTCGGGTGCGGTGTCGTTTCTAAAAGATAATGGAACGCTTTGACCGGTATGGATCGGCGGCGAATCTTCCACGTAGTTTTGCTCCGAGACCTTCGTCGGTTCAGCGAGCAAGATGAGACGATCCAAATCGAAATCCTTGTAGAGATCCAGGCAAAACAGATCGGGCGCATCCACGTCATATTTTACGGGCTTTTCCAAAAGGTAACTCAGGCTGCGCATTCCGTCTTTCACAGCCACTTCGGCAAAGAAACCGGGCCGAAGGCCCGAGGCAATGAGGGCTGCCAATTGGCTGCGGATCCCGGTGCTCTCCAGTCGAATCGAAGGGGCACGCCACGCGGTGCGCGCCCAATCCGCAAGAGCAATGAGCTGCGCCACCTCCATACCGATCGGACGATTACCCGTGGCCGCCAACATTTCCACATATAAATACGCATGTCCCTCCGGCGCCGCATCCCCACTGAATAGCAGGTCAAGCACCAGCACCTGTTCATTACGATCCATACGGTCGGCGACTTCGGGACCGTAGTCCCAGAGCTCTGCCGCCGAGGCTTTCTTGCCTTTATCGTTAATCACGATAGTCAAAGGTGCGCCCTCGGGCGTGGAAATGTCCTTCAACCAAACTCCTGTGGCGCTCAACGCATTGCTCAACAAGAAGCGAAACGATACAGATTCCACCCCGTTATGCTTGGTATTCGCTACTGCCCAGAATTGCTTTACTGTAACCGGATCATAGCGGATCACCTCTTTGAGCGTGGCCCTCTGCGAATTGGCCCAGGATTTCCTTCCGGCAGTATCCCCGGGAACGGGAGGACGTGTGATCCCGCGCGCCATATTTCTTGCCAAGCCAAGGATGGTCAGATTATCCTTCGGCACACCCGCCGCCAGTTCACTGTAGGTCTTGAGGTCGGCACCAACCGGAATCTCACGTTCGGAGACGGGTAAGCCAAAGTACTTGGCGAAAAATCGGTAGGCCTGCTGGCGATTAGTGCGCTCATAGTTGTGCGCGGAGATGTCGGTGTTTTCATAGAACTGCAAGGCGCCCTCCGCCTCAAACAGCCGGAAAAAGGGGATCACGGCGTCGAAGATTGCAGGTCTAACCAGGGCGGCGCGAAAACAGCAGTCATCCTCCGCATTATTGATCAGCAGCGTCGGTCGAGGAGCTCGCATGGCGGTCAGGGTGGAGTAGTCCTGGCCTACCAGAAAGTCGGTAGCGTTCTGCTCAATGTCGCCGGCGTCGACGACAGTCGATAACCTTTCTTCGATGGATTCGTACCCCGCTACGGGAATGGATAGTTGCACTCGTTCATCGAGCGAGCTCAATGTAATTGTTTGCCAGCCGCCGCCGGACAACCCGGTCATCGCGATGCGCTTTCGATCCACGTTCGGGTTCTGCCATAAGTAGTCCAGCCCACGGCGCATGGCGAGATAAAACAGCCCTATGCCATTGGCACCGACCAAATCGAGGTGCCCGGCAAACCAGTGCTCATTCTCCTCATTAGTGAGCTCCCCCACCCCGATCCACTCGAGACGTAACGCAATCATTCCCCGCAGGGCTTCATTGATGCAGATCGTCTGCTCGGCTTCATTGGCCTTGCCTATGTGGCCATAGTGCCCCAATACGTTCAGCACAGCGGGTACTTTGCCCTGTAAGCTCTCCGGCTCATAAAGGGTAGCAATTGAGTAAAACCCCGGCACAATCTCATAGCGTAGCTTTCGCAATTTGTATCCCTTGCCGGCTGGTATCGGTCCCAGGTCGTCAAATCTCGGCGGCGCGTCGATCCATGCCTTGGGCCAACCGTGAAGCACCACATCCTCGAGCAAATGTTTTCGGATTCGCTGCGCTTCGNNATGGGGGCCTTTCCCATCAGATATTCCTGCAATTGAAATGTCACGACGCTGGGCGATTGGAGTGGTTTCTCTAAAATCGGTTTCACTTGGTCTTCGGTGCTTTGCGGTCGAGCAAAGAATGCGTTCAGGAGAAATAGACCAATTAGCGCACTCCGAACTTTCATATTTCCTCCTCTAACGGTTCAGGCTGAAATGGAGAGTTGCCGTTTTGAGTAAGCTGCTAAATTCCGCCGCTGCGCCGCGGGAGTTTTCAAGGCATGGGAGTCCACCTCCAATGTGGTCCGAGCCTGTGCTGGGGCAGCGGGAGGATTGTCGGTGGTCGAGTTACAAAAACTTTGCCTTGGACAAAGCAATCGTGGCGCCGTGCCCCATTCAGATCGATTGCGTGCGATTGCCCTTTGGGCATTGCGCATGAGAAAAGCCCACGGCAGAGAATCACTGACCGTGGCTTACCCGCTGCCAGGATGTTAAGGATTGGGCGCCGCAATCGTCATAGATTGGCCGTTATACTGAACTTCGCGGTCAGCTCTCGCCACAACTTTCGGGCCCGCCCCTTGGTTGGGACCCACCCAGACAATGCGGAATGTTCGCTGTTGGAGCATTCCGGGAAACTGTCCAATGCGGTCTCCCATGGTGAGCGTCTTGGTGGATTCGCTCCAACGAATCGGGATGACGGCGTGTGCGCCTTTTTCGTAGTTGTAGTTTTCCCCCTCGTCCTCATAAAGGTCGAAACTAGCGTCTACCCCACGATAAATACGCAACTCAATGGGGTCAGCGGGTTTATCGCCTGCGTATTGAATGTCCGGACCTAACGGAAGGATTGAACCGGCCCGGATGTAGAGCGGGATTCTCTCCACCGGAGCTGAGGCCTGAATAGACTGACCGCCCTCCAATCGCTCGCCGGTCCAAAAGTCGTACCATGCTGCCGCAGAAGGTAGATAAACCGAGCGACTGGTAGTTCCCGCTTCCGTTACGGGATTGACCAGCAACGCCGGACCGAACATGAACTCATCACCAATTCCCCAAACCCTTCGGTCCGTGCGCCAATCCATTACCAGGGGACGCATTATCGTGTAGTCATCGTTGGTTACCTGCCAGGCGAGGGAATAGATGTACGGAAGCAACCGGTAACGGAATTTATCAAACTTCACCAGGGTTGGAGTGGCCGCACCATAGGACCAAAGCTCGTTCTGATCGTTGACTCGGGATCCATGCGTGCGGAAGATCGGGCAGAAAGTGCCATACTCGAACCAACGGGTATACAGTTCCTGGTACTTTGGATCGGTGGTATCTCCGTCAGGATCGGAATAGCCGCCAATGTCCGTGGTCCAGTACGGCATGCCGGAAAGAGCGAAATTCAACCCTGCTGGGATTTGCCGCTTCAATGCCCAGAAATTGCTGTAGACATCACCCGACCACACCGCCGCCGCATAGTGTTGCTGCCCGAGGAAGGAACAACGGGTCAGGATAAAGACGCGTTTCTGCTCGAAGGTTTCGCGCCAGTGCTGGTACATGCCGTAGCTATGGTAAAGGGGGAAAATGTTAGTGAAGAGGTCGCTGCTGCCAAGATAAAGCTGCTGGTTGGGAAGGATGCCCCCGTCCAAGTGTCGCTGCTCCGGTTCGGAGGCGTCCATCCAGAAGGCATCCGCACCCCTTTCCAGCAACGTGCGTGGCAGCATGTTCCAATAGAGATCACGAGCGCCTGGATTGGTAGCATCATAGTTTGTGCTGCCCTGCAATAAATATCCGTGCGCGTCCATTTGCTGCCGGATTGCAGTGCCCTTGTCGAACCTAGGCCAAATCGAGATCATGACATGGGCATGATCGTGATGGATGCGCTCCACTGCACTCACAAAATCAGGGAATCCGGAGTTAAATTGGCTGGACCCCCGTATGGTCCACCAAAGCCCGTCCAGCACAATGGTATCGAGAGGGATCTGCTCGCTGCGGTACCTGCCAACGATCCGCACCAATTGATCCTGCGATGTATAGCGATCCTTGGATTGGAAAAAGCCATAAGCCCATTCCCCAAAAAGCGGCGCACGACCGGTGAGATTGCGATAGTGATGGATAAGCCGGTCAAATTCGGGACCATAAAGGAAATAGAAATCCAGCCCTTCACCAGCGGCGGCCGTCACACTGAGCAGCTTCGGAAATCCGTTATCAACGACGCAGCGTGCGGCAGTGTTCCACATCAATGCATAGCCACGTGTAGAAACCAAGAAAGGCACAGCGATGTCGGTGTTTAGCTGAGATAGAATCGTTGACGTGCCGCGGTAATCCAGCAGTCCCGACTGGTGCTGACCCAGCCCATAAAGTGCTTCATCCACAGGGAGCGCGAAGCGCTCGCTGATCCGATAGAGATGGTCCTGCGGCCGGCCCAGCGCCTCATAGCTGCGAGCTTGGGCTCTATCTTCAGAAAGTAATTCGTTACCAGCGTTATCGGAGAAGGTCAACGCGCCGGAGTCAAGTGCAATGCCGACCCTTAATTGCGAAGTGCTGAGAATGGCAAACTTACCTTCCTTGGTTAGTGCAAACTGGTTGTCGGCGCACGGAATTATGATCCAGGGTGCGTGTTCAGCGCTCGGCTTTGGGGTGTCAACACCTCCGATGATATGCAAGACCGATGGACCACAAGCAGAAATCTGAAGCTGATCGTGTTTAGTTCGCACCAGGATGCCGTTCTTTGTCGGCGTTACGAAGACGGTATTTTGGGCAAATGTACTCGCCATGCATCCGAGCAAGAAAATACCCCCAACTAATATTTCGGTTGCTCTTCTAAACAATTGTGCCACTGCGCGCCTCCTCTACGGAATTGTTCGCCGTTGAAGCCTTACAAAACAGTCAAGTGTTGCGACCAATAGGCAGGTCGGGAAGCAGGTGCGGCGGGTGAGCCTCTGACCCTTAATCCAGCTCTGAGCATCAACTGGCCTTCGACCTGCTCGTGAAAGTAGCCAATACTCTCTGTTATCGTGTTCTAAAACCGCGGAGTTGGAGGACCGGGTTCGCCGCCGGCCACGTATCGGACTCCGGCAAGTTTCCAATCAATCCCCGTCAACTTGTTGGTAAAAGCAACCGCGAAAGGATTTCGGGCGATTTCCACCCTCCAGGCCTGCGTCTCCAACCGCAGTCCCTCCGGCAACTCCTTTTCTGCGACGGGGACTTCGGGCCGCTTTGCCAAAAGAAGTTCCCCAGCGACTCAACCAGCGGAACATTCTGATCATTTTCGTGGGCGCATGATGAAACCTCTTCTGGAGAGAGAAACCACGAGGGACTTCTCCCACCTCACAACACTGAGCCTGAGGGTTCCACCTCCCGCTCAAGGCAGCAATCGGAACTCCTGAAGGACCATGCCGTAACCACCACCGGGCGGGTCATCCTTGAAATCCGTATGCAAATAGGAGTTTGTGAAATTGGAGGAGTAGCAGAGCCAGGCCGTTCGACCGTCCGCGCTGATGAACTTGGAGGGAATATTGACGAAGTAGGCCTGCTCGCCGAAGTTGTGCATGTACACAACCAGTTTCCACGGTCCCGCGATGCGGTTGGACTCCAGAATGTAGGTGTTGATCCTCGAGATCGTGTTCCCGGCGTCGATGATGCACATCAAGTATTTTTTCAACCCCGGATTGTAGGTCATGGTTACGGAACCACAATTGTTGTTCCAGTCCACCAGGGGTTTGATCTTCGAGAAATCATGTATCCAGATGGCATCCCCTTGGGCGTCGTAGCCCCCAAAGAATTCGTACTTGGACTTATCGTTTATGGTCTGGGGGCTGGGTAGCACCCGCGCCATATAGATCTGGTCCCCAGTGCCCCAACTGAGATTTGCCGGCCGGGGCATCGGATCCGGGTCAATCGCGCCATGGCCCACCAGGTACGCCTTGCCATCCGGGGAATACTGCATGTTCTTTCCAAAGTCCACCACATGCGGAGATCCCATCTTCAGCTTGCCACCGACCTTGGCGGGTTCTCCGAAAATTGGGTGCGCGGGCGTGTGCGGTGTATCGGTCCAGGTTTTACCGTAGTCCTTGGAGTAGCGGAATCCCACAAAAGGCCCCAGAATGTCATAGTTGAGTCCTTTCGTGGGGTCACCATCTGAATCCGTGAGACCGTAGGTGCCGTAATACCAGATACCGTTGTACATAAGGTTGGCGCAGGGGTAGCGGCCTATGTAGGGGCCCGGGTTATCCGGATAAACGCCTACGTTCGTGAAGGTAAGGTGCAGGGGATCGTCGCCAAGTATGGTGGCGTAACCGGTGGTAGCTACTTTCTGGCCCCAGATCAAAGCGGACATTGACTTTACGCCATTCACGGCGCCATCCGTCCAGGGTGAGTACAACTTTCCGTCCGCCGCCCAGGAGGGAAACCACGTATCCCCCAGATCGTAATGGACGTGCCTTCCCGTGAAACCGATGCCCGTAATCTCCGTGGATTTTTGGAACGGACAGCTCGCCGGTGGCTGTGACGGCCAGATCTTATAGGCAGGCGATTTTTGCTCTTCCCCGTGTAGTCGCCCCGCCCGATAGCTCGAAATAAGTCCCAGTATGAATAGGGTAACCAGAATTGTACTGATCCCAAAGGACGCTGAAAGCCACCGCCTGTCATTGCGCATGGAATTGCCTCCATTTTCCCTCGTTTGTGTCACATGCGATCACCACACGGCGCATCCCTGGCACGAAAGTCCATCAGCAGCAACTACTTTTCTGGCTTCATTATTGGCGACTTTATGCGCGAACACGGCCTTAAACATAACAATCTGAACGGTTTGTTGGACTCGGCGACTTGTTAGATTCAATAAGTTAGGTTGTGCTGCATGGCTAGGAGCCCGTGGGAGATAAAGCCCCACATTCCTATTTTTGCTGACACGCGGTCTCCTCGATCCGGATTTTGGGCCTTTCCCACTGGGTCGGCCGCCGCGAAGAGGAACTGGATCGGTTGGGCCAGCTCTTTCAGGCACTCTGGGGACTCCATCCGGAGCGGA
>PLWR01000095.1 GCA_003165615.1 Acidobacteriota bacterium
AAAATGCCGTAAACTCAGTCGCTGGCGCGGAGCGATTCTTGCGCGAGCGCGGCATCGACCGGAGGCCGGGACTGGGGCGGGGAGAAAGCGCGCGGCAATCCCAACGCTGGAAGTTGGGCAGTAAAGTGCGGCATGCGAAATATGGCATCGGCACAGTTTTGGAATGTGAGGACGACGGCGAAGACAGCAAGCTGACCATCAGCTTTCCAGGCTACGGCCGGAAAAAAATGGTGGAGCGCTTTGCCGGGCTGGAAAGAGTTTAGGGGAGCTGACAGGTCACAACTAACAGCTCACTGCTGCTGTTGACTGTTAGCTGTTGGCTGTCAGCTTTCTGGTATCAGCCAAACGCATGAACATAAGAAAGGCGAAGAAGAGGTAATAGGAATTTCACATTTGAAAGGGAATGCCGGCAGTCCACAACGGACAGCACGAGGTTACTCTCGGCTGTTAGCTCTAAGCTGTCGGCTAAACGCATGAACACAAAAAATATCAAAGACAAAGAAGAACGTAAGAAACTGAAGCGCACGGCGCGCAAGAAGGCGGCGGCCAAACCCAAGCGGACGGAACCGCGCGGTTCCCGCAAGCCCAAAGTCAAGAAGAAGGGTCCGGGCGTGGCTGCACGCAGGAAGTAAAGGGGCTCAGGAGTGTGAAGGCGGTAGATGGTAGGTCATAGGTGGTGGGTGGGAAAGGCGTGATTTTCCCCCGATACCATCTACCACCTGCCGCCTACCAAGCATCCCAGAGGGCTCCCTTGACCCAACTTTTCCAGAAGAAGAGTNNGTATCGACAAGCTGATTGCCGACGCTGATTCGCCGGGACATCAACTTCGCAAATCGCTGGGACCGTGGTCGCTGACCGCGCTGGGGATCGGCGCCATCATTGGGACCGGCATTTTCATTCTCACCGGCACCGCGGCGGCGGGCGAAGTCCTGGAAGTGCATTCGCTTCTGAAAGCGCCGCTTCTGGATGTGGTGCTGCATGGGACGAAGGCGCTGGGGACCGCCGGACGGCCGGGCGCCGGGCCGGGCATTGCGCTGTCGTTTCTGCTGGTGGCCATTGCCTGTGCGCTGGCGGGGCTGTGCTATGCGGAATTGGCCTCCATGATTCCCATTGCCGGCAGCGCGTACACATATTCCTACGCCACGCTCGGAGAGATCGTGGCCTGGATCATCGGTTGGGACCTGATCCTGGAATACGCCGTCAGCAATATGGCGGTGGCGGTGGGTTTCTCCGCGTACGTTGACAGCCTGCTGCGTGGCTTCGGGATTGAGCTGCCGCATAAGCTCATGGAGCCGATGTTTGTGGAGGGGAAATACACGGGCGCCTACTTCAACGTTCCCGGGTTCATGATCGTAATGATCCTCACCGTGATTTTGGTGGTGGGGATTCGCGAGAGCGCCAGCGCCAACAATCTCATGGTCTGCGTGAAGATTCTGGCGATCCTGATTTTCATCGTTGCCGCCTCCCGTTTCATCCACGTTTCCAATTGGAAGCCCTTCATGCCCAACGGTTGGCAGGGGGTGCTGACCGGCGGGGCGATCGTTTTTTTCACCTACATCGGATTTGATTCCGTTTCCACCGCCGCCGAAGAGTGCAAGAATCCGCAGAAGGATGTGCCCTTTGGCATCATCGCCTCCCTGGTGGTCTGCGCCACACTTTACGTGACGGTGGCGCTGGTGCTGACAGGCGTACAGAATTGGCAGACCTTGCGCAACGCCGCGCCCGTAGCCAACGCGCTGATGGCGCTGGGAATGCCGAACGTAATGAAGTGGGTCTCCATCGGCGCGTTGACGGGCATGATCAGCTCCTTGCTGGTTTTTCAACTCGGGCAGGCGCGGGTGTGGTTTGCCATGTCGCGCGATGGCTTGCTGCCACAGGTTTTTTCCAAAGTCCATCCGCGCTTCCTCACGCCGCACGTCAGTACCTGGATGGCGGGATTTTTCGTTGCCATTCCGGCGGGGATGTTCGATATCGGTACGCTGGCGGATCTTTCCAACATCGGAACCCTGTTCGCCTTTGTGTTGGTTTCTCTGGGGGTGCTGGTGCTGCGCCAGAAGCAACCCGAGCGGCGGCGCTCGTTTCGCACGCCGTGGGTGCCGGCGGTCCCGATTCTCGCCATTGTGTCGTGCGTTATCCTGATGGCCAGCCTGCCCATCGAGACTTGGGTACGATTTCTGGTGTGGTTGGTTATCGGTCTGGGCATCTATTTGACCTACAGCCGGCATCATTCAGAATTTGGCCGGTCGCCGCGCACGCCGATGAACGCGGAGGCAGTAAAGCGGTAGCTGCTGCGACCGTAGTCCAAAGCGCTTCGCGCATTTTCATCCTCTTTTCGCTTGGGAACGACAGGCGGGAGGAATTGCGATAGAATCAACTGGGTTTGACAACTAGGGGAAGGACCTCGACCGATGGAGCCTGCCAGGAGTAATGTTCTTCTGGGGCCTCGCCAAGCGGGGATGAGACCCAGGCTGTTTGTCTTGCCGATTGCCTTACTTGCGCTGTGCCTGACCCACCCGGATTCGGCGCTGGCCTGGGGTCCGGTGGCGCACGATATCGTCACGACCTGGGCCATCCAAACCCTGCCTCCGGAAATCCGTTCCTTCTTTGAAAACAATCGTCAGTTCCTGGTTCAGCACGCCAATGATCCCGATGAGCTGATGAAGACGGATCGCTATGAGCGCATGCGGCACTACATTTACCTGGACAAGTATGGAGTCTTCCCCTATCCGGCGCTGCCGCATGATTACGACCGCGCCAAGGAAAAATTCAGCTCCTGGCGCATCAATCGTGATGGCATGCTGCCCTGGCAGGTTGGCGAATACAGTCTGCGCCTCACCAAGGCGATGAAGGCCGGAAATTGGGAGGAAGTGAAGCTGGATGCAGCCGCGCTGGCGCACTATTTGGCGGATGCCCATGACCCACTGCACACCACGCAGAATTTTGATGGCCAGATGACCTCGCAAACAGGCCTGTCAGTCCGATTTGATATCCACTTATTTGAACGGTACTCGAAGTTCTTCATCATGCATCCTGAGGGCGCCGAGAAGATCGACGATCCGACGGAATATGCTTTTCAAACCTGCCTGGCGTCCAACGTCTGGGCGAATCTCATCATCTGGTCGGATTTGCGCGCCCGCGAAGGCTTGACGGATTATACCGACGAGTATTACGACCGCTTTTACAACCGCGTGGGGCCTACGCTGGTTCATGAGATCAATGCGGCGGCGCATGATGCCGGCTCCTACTGGTACACGGCGTGGCTGAACGCTGGCCGCCCGCAACTTCCCGCGCGATGAAATTTAGATTTTGGATTGCGGACTGACTTTGGCGATCTCCTTCTTCAATCTGAAATCACCAATCCAAAATCCAAAATAGATAATCCCCATGCCGGAATTGGAACCTTCTGTCTCGTCCTTCATCGCTCGATTGCCCAAAGTGGAGTTGCACCTGCATTTGGAAGGGGCGGTGCGCCCGGAAACCTTGCTCGAGCTCTCGCAGAACAAGAGCGGGCTGAGGCAGAAGGTGGAGGAGTGGATCACCGCACGTCGCGCGCAGTGTTACTGCTACGGGAACTTTCGCGAGTTCCTGGTGTCATTTGGAATCGTGGCACTGTTGCTTGAGACGCCGCAGGATTACGCCTTGGCCACCACCCGATTGATCGAGTGGCTGGCCGAACAGAACGTGCAGTACGCGGAGATCATCTTTGCCGCCGGGGTGGTGCTGTGGAAGAAGCAACCGGTGGACGCGGTTTTTGAGGCCGTGGCCGCAGCCGCGGAAGAGGCGGAAGCGCGTACGGGAGTGCGGGTGAAGTGGATCTTTGACGCCACGCGGCAATTCGGAATGGAGCATGTGCGGGAGGTGATGCGTTGGGCAGCGCGCTACCGCGGGCAAGGCGTCGTGGCCTTCGGCATCGGGGGCGACGAGGCGGCGGGTCCGGCAAGACTTTTTCCGGATATTTTCCGCGAGGCGCGCGGCCTGGGCCTTCACGTTGTGGCGCATGCCGGCGAGGCTTGTGGGCCGGAAAGCATTCGCGACGCCGTCGAGTTGTTGGGCGCGGAGCGCATCGGCCACGGCCTGACCGCCCTTCGCGACGCCAAGGTGATGGCGATGCTGCGCGAGCGGAATATTCCGGTGGAAGTTTGCCCCAGCAGCAACGTCTCCACCGGCTTGATCGCTCGATTCGAAGATCATCCCCTGCCGAAGTTCCTGGAGGCAGGGTTGGCGGTAACGCTCAACTCCGACGATCCCGCCATGTTTGGGACCAGCCTTCAGGAGGAATTCTTGCGAGCCGCCCGCTGCTTCGAATTTAGCCGCGAGACCCTGACCGGGTTATGCCGGAACGCCGTGGACGCATCGTTTCTGAGCCAGGAGGAGAAGCAGAAACTGCGAGAACAGGTGACACTTAAAGGTTATAGGCTAAAGGGTGAAGGGTAAAGGCTAAAGGTACTTCCAGCTCCTGCCCACTGCCTACTGCTTACTGCTTACTGCTTACTGCTTGCTGTCTCCCGGAGCGCCTCGCGTACGTGCTTGCTCAGGTCTTCGACAAAGCTTCCGGGGCTTACACCTTCCTCGCGAAAAACGATCCGGCCCTGGTGATCGAAAATCACCAGCGTGGGAAGCCCACTCACACTGAGGAGTTGATCCAGGCCTCGAGGATAAGCCACGGGGACTGTCCAGCCTTCCTGCTTGAGAAAAGCGGGCACGCCGCTGCGGTCCTGGTCCACATTCAGGGAGAGGAAGGCAACGTTGGAATTCGTGCGAAAGCTTTCTGCCACCTGCTCGACGAGTTTGCCTTGCAGGCGGCAAGGGCCGCACCAGGTGGCC
>PLWR01000187.1 GCA_003165615.1 Acidobacteriota bacterium
ACTGCTCGCCCGTATTGCTGCTCCGAACCACGCCCCAGGGGTAGCCCGCCGGGCCGGTCTGGTGGACAATCAAGCATCCCAGTGCGCCTTTCGCCGCCGCCTCTTCGAACTTATACGTCCAGCGGCCGTAGTAGGTCATCGCCTTGCCCTTGAACATCTTCTCATCCAGCTTGGAAGGGTCTTGGGGATCAGGCACCGGCGGATCATTAATCAGCACCACGATGATTTTCCCTTTGACGTCCACGCCCTTGAAATCATCCCAGTGGTATTCCGGAGCCACAACGCCGTAGCCCACAAAAACCACGTCCGCCTCAACGTCAATCATCGGCTGCATACGTTTGGTCCAGGCTACAAAGTCATCGGCGAAGGTGAGAGTTTCCCGCTTTCCGCTGACATGGTCCGCAAACACCAATTGCGCGCTCGGATCGGCTTTGATGCCCACCATGGGAACGCTCTGAAAGTAGGTTCCATCAGGGTTCCCCGGCTTCAGCCCCACTTTCTTGAACTGGCCCTCGATATACGCGGTGGCAAGGGTCTCACCGTGGGAAGCGGGCGCGCGCCCTTCGTATTCATCTGACGAGAGAACCTTGATGTTCTCCAGAATCCTCGAGGCGTTGATCAGCTTCCAACCGGATTGCCCCGGGGCATCCGTCATCGCCATAAGGACTCCAATAACCAGCGGCGCTCCGGCCGCAAGACAAAAGAAATGCTTCATCCATTCCATGTGGTAATCCCCCCGAACAGATTCAGGCGTTCATCATACTTCAGTGCCACGTAAGGGCGCTACAGGGAGCGCATCTTGGGGCTTGGATTGCCGGATCGGGTCATCGGATCATCGCAAAGCTACGCAGGCTAAGACCTCCTCCGGTAGCGGAACAAGGCCGTATCCGGCCGGTTCGGCAGCTTCGCTTCCAGACCTTTGTCCGCCAGTTCCCTGCCCGTCAGGGTCCGGGTTTCGCCGGTGTCCAGATTCGTAATTTCGTAACTCTCGCCGGCGGAAAGGCCGTTTAGGGGATAGACTGCCTGGGTGAAGTCGCTCAAGGGGCGCTTCACGACCACCACGATCCCCTCGCCGGAATCCGGCAGATTAAACTGGTAGGCAAACCACCCATCGCCCGCCTGCGTGTATTCCGTCAGCGGATAATAATCGCCGTAATAATACTTCTGGACGGAAATATACTGTTCAACCGACTTCTTGATTTCCGCAAACGGGATGGCCTGGTAGTTGGTCTTGGCCTGCGGGTTGTCACTGCTCGAAAACAGGCCATAGCAAAGGCCTGCCGTCATGCTGCTGCGAACCGCATATTCGTTGTGGGTGGAGAGAGCGCTGGCCGAGGTTGTATTGAGTGGCACCCACTGGAGCAGGCCATAGCTGTGACATTGGTTGGCTTCCATGTTCCCCACGAAATCGGTTCGCGACAAGGGCGTGCTGCGTCCAATCGTCTCCAAATCGACACGGCGGCCGCCGCTGGCGCAAGTGTCAATGATCAAATTCGGGTGGCGGCTTTTCAATTCATCCCAAAACGCATAAAAGCCCTCCACCCAGCGAATTTCCGTCATGCCCTGGCGGTCAGGCGCATCGGCGGCGCGCCAGAATTCCAGCGGAGCGATATTGGAGTCGTTACGGAAGCAATCCAGACCGAACTCATCGATCTTGGCCGAGATAAAATCGGTGAGAAACTGGCGCGCCTCGGGAATCGCCAGATTGAACAGCTTGTCGCCTTCCTTGATTTGATTGCGGGCGCTTTCATTGGGCACCCAGCGCGGGTCGCTCATGGGAACATCCCAATCGCCCTTGCCGTCAAAACCCCGGTAATGCTTTTTGTCTTTGGGCACTTCCAGCAGCCACTCGGCGTGCTCGGTATACCACGGCGTGCCGGCGCAGACGCGTTCCGGCTCAAACCACAGCAGGAGCTTGCGCCCGGAGGCATGCAGAAGGTCGCTGATGGGCTTGAAGCCCTCTGGATACAGGTCTTTCTTTACATTCCAGTTGCCCGGATTCTGCCACCACTTGCCTTTGCCGAACCACCCCGCGTCAATCCAGTAATAGTCCATGGGCATTCCGTGTGCAACGATCTGCCGAATGTTTTCGAGATGGTCGGCGGCGGACGTCTCACCCCAATTGGGAACGGTGATGGGACACTGGATGGGTTTTCCGCCAGCGATGGGCCGGTGATGCGTCAGAATAAATTGGCGGAGCAAATTGTTGCCGCGCCGGCGATCGCCCTGCCAGAAAAGGGTCAGAATCCTCGGCGTGCGAATTTCCTCGCCGGGATGCAGCTTCAAGCGCGTCAGCGCCATGCCGGCCTGAACCTGAAAAGCCGTGCCGGACTCGGGGCGGGAATACGTTGCCGCCCACTCGCCCGACCAGCCGATCGCCACAACCACTCCTTCATCCTTTGCTTCAAGATTGAAGAAGGGAAGGAAATCGCTGGAGGAGCGGCCGCCGCCCGGCTCAAGATGCAACCGGCCGCGCGGGCCGAGAATCCGCGTCATGGGCTTGAAATCGTCCATCGAGCATGTGGCGCCCTTGGCGTAATGAATGGTGGGGTCACCCTCAGCGCAACGTAGCGAAGAATCCAATGCCTGGACATTCTCCAGAATCGGCGTGTCCGCGCCGCCCGTATTCTTGAAATGCATCACCCACTCCACGGCGGGAAAATCCTTGAAGAGGGTCGCCGTGATACGCACCTCCAACCCGGTAGCAGGGTCCGTATAGATCACTTCCTGTTCCTGCCGCGTAGTGTCCGCGTCCCCAACTTTTGCATCAATCTTCCATCTCGAAAGAAGGTCCGAAGAATTGTTTCCACCATAGATAAAGGAAAAGGGCGGCGTGAGGACTTCGGGGAGCAAGCGGGTTTTCGCTATGGTGTGGGCGCCCGCGGCGGGTGCGGAAAACGCCCGTGACCAGTCTTCGGCAATCGCCATTTCTGCGTCCGTGCCCAGCCTGCGGGCAAGCGGAAGGTTCCCCTCAACAGGTACCGCATCGGATGGAGCGGCTTCAAGTTTGTTGCCCGCGGAGGCTGCGCCCCATGCCGCCGCTGCTGCGGTAAGACCGACGAATTCGCGCCGACTAATGGATGTCTTCGACATAACGTGCCCCCAGGAATCAGAACTTACAACCTGCCAACGGACAGGTACTATGCCAGATTAGGATTGGGATGGAAAAGCAAATTTGGGTGCGATTGTAAAGTCGAACGCTTCGTTCCTGCCTGACCCGCTCAAAGCACTTGCTGTCTCAGTTCTTTGCGAATATTCTCTTATTGGCAACTTAACTTCGCAATTCACCATCTAACCGACTAATTGTCACATTTACGGCCATTGGTCTCCTTAGGAAGTGAGTGTGGGCTTGGCGGCAGCGCAAGTTTCTGCTGGAAGGCTGCGAAGTGGGGTCATCAGTTCGCGCGGGGGGGCGGGAAATCGAGAAGCAATGAAAACTTTCCATTTGATTCCAGCCTGGGGACGCATCTTACAGGGCCAGAAGCCCTTTTTGTCCATCGAAATCACTAAGGAATGCCCTTTGACGTGTCCGGGCTGTTATGCCTATAACCCTGAACATCTGGGCGGCGCAGGCCCGCTTCGTCAGCTTAGTGACGCCAAAGGAGAGGCCTTGGTGGCCGGAGTCCTGGGATTGGTCCGCCGCTTCCGTCCCTTGCATGTTTCTGTCGTGGGTGGTGAGCCGCTCGTACGCTACCGCGAACTTGAGATCCTACTTCCCAAACTGCGGGACATGGGGGTGGAGGTAATGCTTGTCACCAGCGCCGTTCGACCCATTCCAGAATCGTGGCGTGATCTTTCCAATCTCTGCCTTGCGGTCTCCATTGACGGACTGCAACCCGAACATGATCGCCGCCGGGCGCCGGCAACTTACGATCGCATCCTGAAGCACATCGCCGGACATAGAGTCACCATTCACTGCACGATTACCAGGCAGCTTATTCAGCGGGAGGGCTACTTACAGGATTTTGCGAGCTTTTGGTCGGAGCGGAAGGGGGTAAGGAAGATCTGGTTCAGCCTGTACACGCCTCAGGAAGGAGAAGAGAGTGAAGAACGGCTGACCCCGCATGATCGCGCCAAAGTACTTGAGGAGCTTCACCGTCTCCGACGGAGCTTCCCTCTCATGGAAATGCCGGACCGGGTCCTTAAAGGGTTCCAAGACCCGCCCACATCGCCGGAAGGATGCATTTTCGCGCAGACAACAACTTGTGTTTCCTCCGACTTTTCCACCCCCGTCTCCCCATGCCAGTTTGGTGGGAGTCCCGTGTGCACCGAGTGCGGTTGTTTCGCTTCGGCCGGGCTTGCCGCGTTCGGGAAATACAAACTGGGGGGACTGGTGCAGATTGGGTCGCTTTTCTCTGTATCGAGGAAGTTCGGTGAGCGGGTGGCCAACGCCAACGCCTGACGTGCTCATTGAAGCGGAAAATGCGGATTCCGCGATCACTTCCCGGCAGGCAAGCTTGCCAGGAAATCCGTGACGGCTTTTTCGTAGGGCCCGGTGGCCTGGTTGAACCCCTCGCCGTGGCGGCGTCCGGGAAGGACGATGATTTTCTTCAATGGGCTCCGGGAGGCTGCGTAAAGGGTCTGGGCGATGGACGGCGGCATGCGGCGGTCGCCCTCGACGGCCACGAAGAGGATGGGCCGGTCGCCGATGCGCTCCGTGGCTTTCACCAGATCAAAATCCGTGGGGCGGAAGTGGCCGCGCCACGCCGTCCAATAAGCAACTTCGTCAGCAATGGGAAAACCGGGGAGATGCAGGAAGAGTTTCAAATGATGGCGCAGGGTGCCCAACATCGAGTCGAAAGAGCTGTCGGCAATCACCGCGGAGATATCCGGAGACTCGGCCGCCGCCAGCAGGCCTGAGGCGGCGCCCATCGAGACACCCCACACCACTACGGGTCGCGCCGCCTGCTGCTGCTCGACGGCGTAATGCACTGCCGCCAGCACGTCCAAGCGCTCCTGGTAACCCAGGGTGGTGAGGTCGCCGCCGCTCATGCCCTGATGGCGAAGATCGAAAAGCACCCCGTTGTATCCCAGGCTGTGGCCGAAAACGGCTTCGGGGAGCATCTCAGTGCGGGTGCGGTTGAGCCCGTGGCAATAAATGATGGTGCCGCGCGCGGGTCCCTCCGCGAAGATGTACCAGCCCTTCAAGGGAATTCCATCCGGTGAGGTAAACTCAATCCAGCAGAAATCGAGCTGATAGGATTTCGGTGTCTTGCCGTCGTTGAGGTCGGGGTAATGATACTGGTTGTGCGTGATCATCGCCGTGAAGAACCAGGGCACGACAATGAGAAGGAACGCCGCCACCAGCGCGGCCATCATCAATAGAACATTTCGGACGATCTTTAGGATTCGCGACGGTGACGGCAATTATTCCTCCTCGAAGCCGCATAGCGGCGGCATCACATAGCCCATGGCGAACAGCCGTGGGATTACAGATCTCAGCATACAGCGTGAGCCAGAGTAGTAGTGACCTCAGGGTCCGGGGCAGTCAAGCGTGCTGATGCCGCCCCCGGCGGGGCTCAAGAAATCGTTCCCTTCCCCGATTTACCCACGGCTTGCGCCATGGGCTAAAGGATGGCGCCCACTACGCGGGCTAGCCCAACTTTCGCAGCTCGG
>PLWR01000258.1 GCA_003165615.1 Acidobacteriota bacterium
AATTATTAACCGAACTATGTACTAGCTTCCGAGTGCACGGTGGAGGCGCCGGGCCCCATGATGTTGGGCAACTATGTGCCACCCGGCTCCCCCTACCCTGCCGTCGCCAAAAGATTCGTGACCCCTGGGGGCGCGCCCGATCTCAGTTTCGGTATGGTGGCCTTCGCCAATAAGACGCGGAACGCCACGCTGGGCATCTGGATGGACACTCAAGGCGATGCGGGCTGGCAAACTTACCTGAGTGGCGATGGCGAACGCATTACCGTATTGCAGCACGACCGGCGCTTCGAACGCATGGCCAAAGGCTGGACGGCGGCGTCGGACGTGCAGCGCATCGAGTTGGTGGAGGGGCCGCCGCCGGCAGTCTATGCACGCTACCGGCAAATGGCGGAGCGCACCATGCCGCTCTCGACCGACACGCCGGAATGGCCCAAACAAATGGTGCTGCTGGAGGTGCTTCCGTCCTACTTTCCCGATGGATTGAAGGGCCTGACCCGCAAGCTGCCCTTCTACAAGGATGTGGGCTTCAACACCGTGTACCTGATGCCGCACTGGCTGGGCGGCTACACTCCCATCGACCCCTATAAGGTTGACCCGGCCCTTGGAACGGAAGACGACTTGAAAGAGATGGTGCGGACGGCGCATTCGCTGGGCATGCGCGTGCTGTTCGACATGGTGATCCACGGGTTTAACCCGAACTCCGATATTCTGCGCCTGCATCCGGAGTTCTTCGCGCGCGATGGATTTGGAGCCATCGTTAAGCACCAGACATGGGACAGCATGACCACCGACCCCGCCAATCCCGCTTACCAGCAGTACATCGCAGAGCTGGCGGTGCATGACATCAAGACTTACGGCATCGACGGATATCGCGTGGATGCCAACGCCTACAAGCTGCCCAACTGGGATCCGCAGACGCCCTACAGCCCCGGTTACAGCAGCGCCGCGATCCGGCAATTGATGCAGAAAACCCTGGCCGCCATGCAGGGCGTGAAGCCGGGCTCCATTTTGTTGAGCGAGATCTTCGGCCCGGTGTGGGACTCCATCTGCAACGTGGTGCACGACGACACGAATATGGGATCGCAAGTCATCCTGGAGATGATGGACCGCGGTGAGGTGATGCCGGAGCAATACAAGGAGCACTTGGCGCGGATCGTGGATGTGCTGCCGGCTGGCGCGTTGCGTGTGCGCTTCGCCCGCAACCACGACACCTCATGGTTTTACCACTTCAATGGGTACACACCGCGCTTCCTGGCCATGGATGCGGTGCATACCATGTTCGGAGCCCCCGAGGTGTTCGCTGGGGACCGCAAGAATCCGCCCGATCCGGCCGCGGACCCGGCGGTGTTTGGCTACTACCGCAAGCTGTTCGCCGCACGGAACGGATTCCCCGAGCTGACGGAGGGCGAGGTCCTGCTGCGAGGAGTGGAATCCGGCAACCCATGGGTGATTGCCGGGGCACGGCGGCTGAACGGAAAAACCGTCGCCATCCTGGTCTCTTTCAGCGAAAAAGAAGAGCCGGCAACTTTGAGCATCGAGGGTACGACCGCAAGCTTCCAGATGATGGACCCCATTGCGGGCAGCCGTGTTCCGGTGACGGCCGGGGTGGTGAAGCTCAAGCCATTCCAGGTGCTGCTGGGGCGGCCCTGACCCGAAACGGGTAGCACCGCGCGGCAGAGCCGAAATGGAAGTCAAAACGCAAAGGGCAAAACGCCAAGCCGGATGCGCACTTCGGAGGGCCGAACGGCGTTCAGCCCTGGGCCAGCGCCACTGACCCCTACACATCTGGTTGCGGCTCCGCCGGAGGGCGCGTGCACACGTTGCTTCGAATTCATAGGCATAATCTGCGCAATTTACTGTTCGAGCGCATTTACCTCGCGAATCTTCCCTTCCGCCGCTAGCGGCACGCGCAGGGTCTTGATCTCGAGCGGGTGGAATCTGCCGGTCCACTGGCGGTGGACGAGTCCCAAATCGAGCGACGCAGTGGTGGTCCTTCCCGCCGTTTCATAGCAGCGGATGATGAGGTCAGTTCCATCCTCGGCCTGTTTGACGTCCGACACCACGACGTTCGGCACATCCACGGAGAGGAAGGAAGCGGACTCGGGGCGCGTGCCTTTATGGATTCCCTGGAAGAGAACGGGCACGGGGGCGGTCAGTTCCTCCGCCATATGGACGATGCCGGCGTCCTGCCATGCGCCCGCGTGCGGCGCCAGCACCATGCGGAACGTCTGGATACCCTGGTCCTGCCAAATGTACTCGCCGTTCGGGTCAAGCTTGCGGGGTTGGTGCTGCGCATAGATCGCGCCGCGGACAATGGAGACCCGCAGATCGTTATCCTGCACACTGTAACCGTACTTGGCGTCGTTCAGCACCGTGAGGCCGTATGCCGCGCCGTTGCGATCGCCGGAAAGGTCAATCCACCTCTGCC
Organism: Acidobacteriota bacterium; assembly: GCA_003165615.1. The sequence continues at coordinate 2,429 of PLWR01000258.1, forward strand.
CCGGGTCTTCGTCGCCATTCGCCTTGCGCACACGGAAGCCGTATGCGATTTCATAGGTGGGGACAGGGTTTTGCACGTCCACCGGGAAGGAAAATTTCAGGATCTTCCTGTGCTCATGCCAATCCAGGGACACATGCGCTTCCAGGGTGCGGGCGCCGGCGTAAAGCATCCAGTCGGTGCGCAAAAGAGAAGCTCCATAGCCCGTCCGCACGCGCACGGTGGCCCGCACCGGGCCATCCTCCATCACGCGGAAACTGGCGCTTCCGAACGCCCCGATCTCTTTTGTGTAAGCGCGAACCTCATGGCTCCAGGTATCGCTGGGATCGTCAATCACCACAGCGTGCGCTCCGCCCGAGCCCCTGCGAAAGACTTCCGCCCCGGCGTCTTTGTCATACATCGATATGGTCCCATCGTCCGCAAAGGTCACACGGAGATGTTCGTTTTCCAAGCTCTTTTCCGTGGCATGCACAGTGGTTTCAGTAGTAACGGGAGGTTTAACATTGTGCAATCGAAATTGCCGGTAGCCGAAGGCGGGCAAGGGCGCTTCGAACACCAACCCTCGCCGGGTGCCCGCCACCGTCTGGCCATCCGTCCACTGATACGGAATGGCGTTGCCATGCTCATCCTCAAGGCGCGCGTCATTTAGTATTTCTTCCTCGTTATCAAATCCCCAGCCCAAGTCATATTGAACTTTCAGCTTGGCCGCCCAGGCGTGAGGATTGAAAACCACCAGGTAGTCCGAAGCCGGGGCGGTGGTGGGAATCTGCCACGCAATCTTCTCCGCCGACCGGTAGATGGCTTGATTGGCCACTTCCCTGGCGAATCCGTAGGCATCGTGCGAAACGATGTATTGCTCGGGAAGCGCCGTTCCCGCCATGCTGTCGTGGAACTGCATTAAAAGAACTTTCTTCCAAGAAGCGGTGAAATCGCTCTTGGGGTAAGGGAAGCCCACCAGGACGTTCGCCAGTGCGGCCATCTTTTCGCCGGTCACCAAAGCCGCTTCCGCCGTGCGGTTATCTTTCTTGATTTCTGATACCGCGGTGTAGCAGCCCACCGAGTGGTGCTGCAAATCATCGCTCACCACCGGCAAATCCTTCGCCTGGGCGATATCGTCAAAGTAGCTGTCGGGAGTGCTGAACAGAATTTTGGGCGCGCCGGCCTGCTTCTGGACGTCCAGAATGGCATGGATGGTATCCTTGGCGGGCCCCCCGCCATGATCCCCCGCACCGTAGAAGACCATCAGGTCCTTGGTGGGTTCCTGAAGCTTGGTAACGAAATCGTGCAGGTGATTTTGGACATCCCGCGTTATTCCATAGCCGTAAGAAATTCGATAGGTCAGCACGCGCGTCCCGTCTTCGCCCCGCCACCAGAAGACGTCGGCGGGCAACTCCTTTTCCGTGGCGCCCGGGCGCATGAACACGTATGAGTTCATCCCTTCGAGCTTCAGGATCTGCGGCAGTGTGCCGGGATGGCCAAACGAGTCAGGGTTGAAACCCACCCGCGCCGGGCGCCCCAGCAATTGCTGGAAGAGGCGTTGGCTGTAGAGCCCCTGGCGAATCAGCGATTCGCCGTTGGGAATGTTAACGTCGGGCTCAATCCACCATCCGCCCACCACGCCCCATCGGCCCTCGGCCACGCGACGGCGAATCTCCGCAATCATGCCGGGATCGGCGGCCGCCGCCCACTCATACAACTGGGCGGAACTGGCCGTGAATTTGAAATCCGGGAATTCATTCATGCGGTCCAGCGCGGCGCGAAAAGTACTGAGCCCCACGGACATCGATTCCGTCCAAGGCCAGAGCCAGGGGATGTCAATATGCGCGTTTCCGATCATGTACAGTTTGTATTGGGATGCATCCGGCGGCCAGGGGCTTGACGACTGCCCGGCCGTCTTCCTGGCAACCAATGAAAGAGTGCAAACCAGACCCACAAAAACCAACCAACGGACCGCACGAGAACGCATCGATACTCCTCCTGGAAATGAAATTCGTAAGTACCGCGACTTGGCGCGGGAAAGCTTAACGTATCTGTGCTAAACCGCGTCATCGCGCCAGCCCCACGTTGTGTTCACCCGCGGTAAGTTGAAAACTCGCGCCAGCCTGCTGTACGCGCACCTTCCCTGCGGCGTTGCCGTCGACCTGAAGATTTAATTCGCCGCCCTCAAACTCCCGCGTGACAGCAACGACTGGGCGCCCGGCTTTCAAGCTGAAGGTGAGCTGTGAAGCCGAAATCTGGTAGTTCCTCACCACCACGCCAGCGTTAGCTTCAAAACGCTCCTGGCCATCGCGCACAAGAGCCGTCTTGTTGGGACCCACGGTGATGTCATAAGAGTGATTCCCCCAAACCTCGCGGCGGAAATTTCCCTGCGCCGGTGGGTCGAGCGCGCCAAACCGCAGGCCTTCCCAGGGATTCAAGTCGATGTACTGCTCGAGCGGTACCAAGCACAGCAAGGCTCCCCAGGTGTAGTGCGTATCGCCCCCGCCCGTGCCCCCCCATGAGTTGTACTGCTCGTTGTCGTGCTGGTTGCTCCGCCAATCGTCCATGAACAGGTCGTAGCTCTTCTGGGCATACTCCAGCGCCACCTGATCGAACCGGTAGCGATTGATGCCCTCATAGAGCATGTAGTTGGTGGGCCCCCAAATGGCCCCCCGCCAGTAAAACTGGTCGGGGAAGGCCGGATCGATGCGGGCAATCGTTGGGGCCACATATTTGCCCCAGAATTCCCGCGGGTTCAGCAGGTGTTCCTTGATCATGCGCTCTGCCTGCTCGGGGGCAGCGATTCCCGCGAACAGAGGATAGAAGTTCGTGGTGGAAAGGCGGCTGGAAAAGTGCCCGTCCCAGAAGCGGTTCTCGTAGATTC
>PLWR01000583.1 GCA_003165615.1 Acidobacteriota bacterium
CCCAGCAGGCGCATGCGGAAGACGTTGAGCCGCTGCCGGCGCATGTCCTCCTCGCCCATGTAGACCACGCAATCGAGGCCCAGCCGCGCGCAAACCGTAGCCGTGGCGACGCCGTGCTGCCCTGCACCGGTTTCGGCGATGATGCGCCGCTTGCCCATGCGCCGCGCCAGCAGCCCTTGCCCCAGCGTGTTGTTGATCTTGTGCGCGCCGGTGTGCAACAGGTCTTCGCGCTTCAGATGAATTTGTGCGCCACCCAGGCGGCCCGTGAGCTGCCGGGCGTGGAAGAGCGGCGTCGGCCGGCCGGCAAAATCCTTGAGCAAGCGCGCCAGCTCCGCCTGAAACGCCGGGTCGCTGCGCGCCACGCGATAAGCCGCCTCCAACTCCTCGACGGGAGCCATCAGGGTTTCCGGCGCGAAGCAACCGCCAAATTCGCCGAAACGGCCCTTGGCGTCGGGCCAGCGCATTAGATCTGTAGTAGTTGACATGATTCTCGCAGTGCCTGGTCGAGAAATGACTTCTTCAGCGGCCTCGCTTGCACTCACCGATGCCGGCCATTACCCCGAGTGTGGCGGTCCACGATATCGATGAGGGCGTTCAATTTGCCATCCGTTTCGGACAAGCGCTCGGCAACTTCGGCCAAATTCTTTTCGGTTCTGCGCACGTCGCCGCGCAAAGCCACACCGGATCGCGCGAGTTGAGTCACAATACGATTATTCTGAGCTACCACTCGCTCAAGACGATCCAATCGTTTTTCTGCTTGCACAAAGCGCTGGTCGGCCCGATCGAATTTAGCGTCCATCCGGGCGTCCACGCGGGCCTGATTCTTGATCAGAAATTCAATTGCTTGTTCGATGTTCACGTTAATCTCGCGTGCTACGTTGCGGTTTTCGATTCACAGTCACGTCTGTTGCCCGTTGCCTCAAATCCGCTGAATCAAGATGTCGCTTAAGGCGGCTCAATTTCCTGTCCATTTCCGACAAGGACTTGGTAATCTTCGCAAGATTCCTGGTAATCTGGGCCGAGCTTGTTTCGATCCTGGGCCGATTGCTTCGCGCAGACGCGCGAGTGAGCCGGCTAACCAGGCGACGGTTTTGAGCCACTTCCCGCTCCAGATGGTCCAATCCTGTTCGCTTGACCTTCATAGTCCTTGTCCCATTTTACACGCAATCATCAATGGCCTTGTTCGCTTTGGCCACTGCTGCAAATAAGCCGCGCAGCTTGCTTGCGTCTTTCACGCCAGGTGCGGATTCCACCCCGCTGGCCACATCCACGGCGAAGGGCCGAACTTCCCGGATCGCCTGTCCCACATTTTCGGGCGTCAACCCCCCGGCCAGGATAATGGTTCCGAACCGGTTGGCCTCTCGCGCCAACGCCCAATTGAAAGGTTTGCCCGTTCCACCCAGGAGCTCTGCGTCAAAGGCATCCAGTAGAAATGCCTCGCCACCAAGGTCGCGCAGCATCGCAGGCTGAAATCCTTTCCTCACGGCCACGGCAAGGATGCGCGGGAAGTCCGCCAAAGCCCCCTCCAGCGGCGGAAACTGAGGGCCATGGAGCTGTACCACCGTGACCCGTGACTCCTTCGCCACACGCGCGACGTGCTCGTCGTCCGATTCATTCGCGAAAATGCCCACCGCTGTAATCAGCGGCGGCAGTTTCAAAATGATCGCCCGCGCGTCTGCCGGATCAATATATCGCGGCGAAGGCGGATAGAAATTGAACCCCAACGCCGCGGCTCCCAACTCAACAGCAAGTTGCGCGTCTTCCCCCCGCGTGATGCCGCAAATCTTTACACGTGTCTGCATCTTCTCAATTTTGGATTTTGGATTTGCGATTTTGGATTCTTTCGCAGCAAACCCGAGTTCCGGCTCTGATAAATTCGCGCCTCTAAAAGTCCTCCAGTAACTCGTAGCCGCAATCCAAAATCCGAAATCTAAAATCCAAAATTAATGGGGCTACCCGCCAAACTCCGCCAGCAACTCGCTGAGGGCTTTCCCGGGGTCCGGCTGCGCCATCAGGCGTTCACCTATGAGCACGGCGTTAAATCCCGCATCCCTGATGCGTCGCAGGTCCGCGGCGGTTTTGATGCCGCTCTCGCTGACGGCCACGCAATCGCGGGGCATCTTGGCCCGCAATTCGAACGAGGTCTCCAGATTCACTTCCAGGGTTTTCAGATTGCGGTTGTTCACGCCAATGATTCGGGCGCCCACCGCCACCGCGCGCTCCAGCTCCGCTTCCGTATGGACCTCCACCAGCGCGGCGATGCGCAACTGACTGCTCAAATCGAGCAGGCTGCGCAGGTCATGGTCCGCTAATACCGCCACGATCAGCAGCAGGGCGTCCGCGCCCGCCGCCACCGACTCATAGACCTGATAGCGTTCCAGGATAAAGTCCTTGCGCAACACCGGAATTTCCACGGATTGGCGCACTTCCTTCAGGTCTTGAAGGGAGCCCAGGAAATATTGCTCTTCCGTCAGCACCGAAAGCGCGGAAGCGCCGCCGGCAGCATATCCGAAAGCAATTTCACGGCGGCGATAGTGCTGGCGCAGCAGCCCGCGCGAGGGCGACGCGCGCTTGAGCTCCGCGATCACGCGCAATCCCGCCGGGGCGCCAGGGGCTCCACCGGAGGCGAGCGCCGCAGCGAAATCCCGGCGCTCCTGCCGTGCTTCTGCCAACTCTTGCACTCGCTTGAGCGGAAAAGTCAACCGTGTTTCCTCCAGCGCACGTCGCCGCGCGGAAACAATGTTGTCCAGAATGGTCCTCCCCGGGTCGTCTGGCATGGGGGTCAAACTCCCAATCTCAATGTGATCGTTCCTCAGAAGGGTAACCTGTCAATGTATGCTGCGGTTAAGTGCAAAGTCAAGAACACCCGTTGAGGCGGGTGGCTTCTTCTCACCGCCGGAATCGCCAGCCGTTCCCGGGCAAAGACCCGTCCGGAGGGAAGCGGAAATGGTCTACAATTCCCCTTAAACATCCTATAGTAGTCGGTTGCCCGCGGAGCCCGGCTCGACCGTGGAGCAGACCGCGACGCTGGACGCTCCGCCGGGGGGGGCTCGATAAGACATCAGCATGAAGCCAGATGTGAAATCCAATTTTCCTAACGAGAGAAGGTAAAACCCATGTCTTGGTCAAAAGAAAAATCGCTCGGACAGATTCGCGAAGTCGGCCTGGTGCCGATTGTGCGCGCCCCCTCGGCGGAAATTGCCCTGCTCGTCGCGGAGGCGATAGTCGCCGGGAATATCGGCATCCTCGAAATCACCATGACCGTTCCCAACGCCATACAGGTGATCGAAAAAGTGGCGGAAAAATTCGGCGACAAGCTGCTGCTGGGCGCCGGTACCATTCTCGATCCTGAAACCGCCCGCGTGGCGCTGCTGGCGGGAGCGGAGTTCATCGTTACCCCCGCGCTTAATCTTCAGGTTATTGAGTTGGCGCGCCGATACAGCAAGCCCTGCATGGCGGGAGCGCTGACCCCGACGGAAGTCGTTGCCGCGTGGCAAGCGGGCGCGGACCTGGTGAAAATCTTCCCCTGTGGGCTGGTCGGTGGCGCCAAATACATCAAGGCGCTCAAAGGGCCCTTCCCGCAAATTGAGTTCATCCCCACGGGCGGGGTGAATCTGGAGACAACCCCGGAGTTCATCAAGGCCGGAGCAGCCGCCGTCGCGGTGGGTGGCGAGCTGGTGGACCTCAAGGCGTTGCGCGAAGGCAAGCTGGAGGTGATTTCCAACAATGCGCGCCTCTATCTGGAAGCCGTTCGCGCGGCGCGGGCTTCCCTCGCGAAGTAAAGGACCCTGCGCCCGTCGCGGCAGAACATCGCTCTGCGGGTGGGTATTTTGGGGTTCAGCGCCGTCACCGCTAGGCTCTTCGCTCGCGCGATACACCTGATGTGTGCTCAATGCCCGTCGCTCAACGGCTGAGCGACCTCGAGTAGACCCGCAAACCGCCTGGTTATGGCGCAGCTTCCGTGGTTTCGCCCATGGGCAGAAACACCTGGAAGCATGCGCCTTTCCCCGGCTCGCTGGTTACGCGGATCCACCCGCGGTGGTCGTCAACGATCTTCGAAACAATGGAGAGCCCCAGGCCCACGCCGGTTTCCTTGGTGGTGAAGAAGGGATTGAAAATCTGCTCGCGCTGTTCGGCGGGAATCCCCGGACCACTGTCTTCAAAAGTGATCTCCACGCCGCTCTTGCCCTCGGAGCTTGGGACCGCCGCCACGCGCAGCTTGCCCCCGCCTGTGCCCATGGCCTCATAGGCGTTGAGCGCCAGGTTGGTAAACACCCGCTCAATCAGATCGCCGTCCAGGGTGACTTCCGGCAGGTCTGCGGCGAATTGCCGTTCCACTTCCACTTTAGCGTCGGGCCAGCGATCGTGCGCTAACTTTAGAGCTCGCTCGATCAAGGGCGGAATCTGTTCCTGGTGTTTTTCCAATTGGTGCGGCCGGGCGAAATCGAGAAAGCGTGTCACCAGCGCGTTCATGCGGTTTACTTCGCTGGAGATGTATCCCGCCAGCTCAGTGGTGATCGGGTCGGAGCTCGCGAGTTTGCGCGTCAGGGTTTCCGCCGAGCCTTTGATCACGGCCAGCGGATTTCTTAATTCGTGCGCCAGGCCGGCGGAAAGCTGTCCCAGTGCGGCCAGACGCTCAGACCGGCGCGCTTCCTCCTGCGCTTGCTCCAGCCGCCGGTTGGTTTCCGCCAGCGTCTCAGCGAGTTCGCGGTAGAGCTTCGCTTGTTGGCGGTTCTCCGTTACAAACCGATTGACGCTGATGGCGGCAAGAAAGAAAAAGAGATTGCGGAGGGCCAATTCGGCGGCGCCTTCCCCTGTCAATTCGTATTCATTCAACTCCCAGAGCACGAAGGACCAGTAAGCCGCCGACGTTAACGTTGTCCATGCCAGCGTGGCCCAGAGATCGAAGTACATGGCCGCTGTAACCACGGGCACGAAGTAAATCAGATAATAGCTGCTATTGATCCCACCTGTGTGATCCACCAGCAGCGAGGCCAATAAGATTTTCAGGATAACGCTGTAGCTGCGCCCTCGTTTTGGAACCCATTCCAGGAAGCGGTACTCGAAGATTTGGACCACCCCAATGGCGAGCAGGATGAGCTGTTTGTGGATGATGTCCAGACCGGGCGTAAGCGCGGCCAACCCGGCCAGAAACGCCAGCCACAGAAGGTCCATCCATGCGAAACTGCGCCGCTGATTCATGCGGTTCAATTCTCCGTCAGTTCGAAACTCGAAAATCGAAACGCGAAATTCGCGGCGAGTCTCGACTTTCGATTTTCGAGTTTCGATCCCCAGTCACTTTTCCCCCACAATTTCCCGTAGCGTCTGGGCCGCGTACGCCGCCTGCTCATCGGTCATTTCCGGGTACAGCGGCATGCTGAGGACGCGCTCGCAAGTCCTTTCCGTATGCGGAAAATCACCTTGCCGATACCCCAAAGCTTGATAGGGTTTTTGCAGGTGAATGGGCAGCGGATAATGCACGCCCGTTTGGACGCCGCGTTCCTCCAGCCTTGTGCGCACGGCATCTCGATGAGCAACATAAACCACCATGAGGTGATACACACGCTCATTGGAAGCGCCCCCATCCTGCAATTCCACGCACGCTCCGGCAAGGCTGCGGCGGTAAATTTCCGCCAACGCCTTTCGCCGCGCGTTCCATTGCTCCAGCCGTGGCAGTTTGACGCGCAGAACCGCGCCCTGAAAACCGTCCATGCGATAGTTATAACCGATAAAGTCGTGAAAGTAGCGTCGCGACTCGCCGTGGGAGCGCAGGGTGCGCGCCTGCACCGCCAGCGCATCATCATTGGTCGTCAGTGCACCCCCTTCTCCATAGGCGCCCAGGTTTTTGGGAGGATAGAAGCTGAACGCCGCCGCGTGCGCGATGCTTCCCACCCGTTTGCCGTGGTAGCGCGCGCCGTGCGCCTGGCAAGCGTCCTCGATGACCGCCAGTTTGTGCTGGGCCGCAATCTCCAGGATGGGGTCCATCTCCGCCGCCAGGCCGTATAGATGCACGGGAAGGATGGCCCGCGTGCGCGGCGTTACGGCCGCCGCGATTCTGGCGGGATCGATGTTGGCCGTGCGCGGGTCGATGTCCACGAACACCGGCTTGGCGCCGGTATAGGAAATGGCTTCGGCCGTGGCGATAAAAGTATTCGGCGTGGTAATGACCTCGTCGCCCGCCTGCACCCCCACTCCTAACAACGCCAGATGCAAGGCGCTGGTTCCGGAATTCACCGCCACGCAGTGCTTCACGCCGCAGAAGGCGGCAAATTCCCGCTCGAACTCCTGCACCTCCTCGCCTAGGATAAAGGCGGCCTTGCTGCCCACTCGGTCCAGGGCCGCCAGAATCTCCTCGCGCAACGCGGCGTATTGACCTTGCAAATCGGCATAGGGAACAATCATGGGTATCCTTTGCGCTGAGGTCATGGGTTGAGGCATTGGATGCAAATGAAACCCTCACCCGGCCTCTCGGTTTGAACTCGCAATTCTATTCCCAGCCGAGACGATTGTCACAACAGAAATCCAGGGGAATGCATTATCCTGTAGCGATGGAACTTTCGATCACTGACACTTGACCTTCACGAACGCTCCCATTAAAGTGTCGGCACGAGTATGTATGGCACGATTCGGATTATAGCTTACATCGCAAGGTGGCCAATGAAGGCCTCGGGAAGCACCTTATTGCTCGTCCTGCTCCTCTCCTCCGCCTCGGGCCAGGAAAAACCGGATTTTTCCGGCCGTTACCTGCTGAACCCACCGAAGCTCAGCAAGCATGAAAAGGCGCCCCCGCCCAGCTCCCTAAGGGTAACGCAAAACGAGCGGAGTCTCGAAGCCACAATTACGGAAGGCGGACATACAAGAACCACAAGGTACCTCCTGGATGGTTCACCCTCTGAAAACCTCACGGAGGGCGGTATTCCGAGCAGAGACACAGCTCGACTGAAAGGGAAGGCGCTCACGATTGAATCCACAGTTACGAGGAATGCCACCGTACTGCACATGAAGCAGAAGTGGCAGTTGTCCCGTGACTCCCAGACCCTGACGATTCATTCCAGCGTCCAAGGTACGAGTCTGGGCATAACCACTGACCTCTTCTCAACGGACGAAATCTACACACGTCAACCGTAGGTGAGGGGAGTCTCCGTCGCTCTGAAATGGTACGGGCCGCGAGTATCACCCAGCTTTGACCGTTCCTGTGTTGGGGTATCAACGAGAGTTAGCTGCCTACACAACAAACAGACGAGGGCTCCCGGCGCCGAGTCTCTCGCGGCGCATGAGGAGACTGACATGGACAAATACATCAAGCTTGGAGTGGTACTGGGAGGGTATGCGGTTGCGTTCTCCGTGGCTTGTGTCCTTGTGTACGTCCGCCAGTTGCGGACATCGGGCTGCGACGCACAAGCGTCCGCGGGCATGTATGCGTGGGGTGACCTCATGCTGTTTGTTACGGCATTTAGCGTCCTGGCGCTCATCCCTACGGCAATGGGACTGTACTTTCTGCGCCCATACGAGAAGTTCTGGACAGTGCTTTCTATGCTTGCGTTGGCGGTTGCGATTACCGGCCCCGTTGGGGCGTGCCTGTCAGCCTTGGTTCTCAACGTGCGGCTTCAAGGGTTAGCCTGGGAGATGGCCGGGGGCTTGGGTTTTTTGCGCGCGATGGGTGCGCCTCTGTTGGCCATGGGCTTCCTCACCTGCGCGGCCTTCGCACCAGCCAAACGGCCACGCCGGGCTTTGCTGGTATCCACAGGACTCGAGTGCGCGGCGAGTGCCTACTTTTATGTTCATATGTGGCTGGCGGGTTTGCCATACGCCCGATGGCCATAACCCATGGGCCCGCGAAATTGAGGGTCAAGACGCCAAAGCGCACGGTGGTCCGCACGATCGAGAGGATGGTTCTACAACTACGCCCATTATGCCACCTGGGCCTTCGCGGCGCTCCTTTGGTATATTCTGATTCGCTACTTGCGAGGGATGCCACGAATCAAAGTACCCACGGGTTCGGGCGAGATTCAGTTCTTTAAGTATCGCGGCGGCGGCCCGGACTTTGTCACTCGTTGGCCGGAGGTGCAAGGCTTCAGTGTGAATCTGGAGTTTTACTTCAGCAGGCAGGCGAGTTATCCGCAACACGTGCTCTACCTGGTGAAAGAATCGGGCGACCCTGTGCCCCTGTGCGGCTCGGTGGATGAAAAACTGATCGCAAGCCTCAAGGCAGAGTTAGAGCGCCTGCTTGGTGGCGCGGCACAGTCTGAGGCCGAGGCAAGCTCAGCGCCGTATTGATCGACCCTAATCTGTCGTATGCTATTCCGCTCTGGGACTGGTGCGAGCGGTTCCTACCCTACAAGATCAGCGAAAGGTTTCCAATGGATCTTCAACCCTGCATTGAGGAATTGTATGCGCGCGAAACGAAGGAATTCGGCGAGGAATACTTCCGCGCCTTTGATGAATTCAAGACCGCACTGAACGAGGGCTGGGTGCGGGCGGCGGAGCCGGATGCAAGTTCGCCTTCCGGGTGGCGCGTGAATGGCTGGGTTAAGAAAGGAATCCTGATCGGGTTCCGCATTGGGCGCGTGGTGTCCATGCCGCCGCCTGGAGCGGCGATGTCCCCATCGCCGCAAGTCGTCGGTGGGGACACCGGCGCTACAGAATCCCAGTTCCACGACAAGCACACCTATCCCCTGAAGCAGCTCCCCGACGGTCAGAACATCCGCGTGGTGCCCGGTGGGTCGTCGATTCGCGATGGCTGCTACATCGGCAAGAACGTCACCTGCATGCCGCCGATGTACATCAATGTGGGCGCTTATGTGGACGAAGGGACCATGATCGACTCACACGCGCTGGTGGGTTCCTGCGCGCAGGTGGGCAAGCGCGTCCACATCAGCGCCGCGGCGCAAATCGGCGGCGTCTTGGAGCCCATTGGCGCGCTGCCCGTGATCATTGAAGATGAGGCGCTGATTGGCGGCAACACTGGCGTGTACGAAGGCACAATCGTGGGCAAAGGCGCGGTTCTGGCCGCCGGAACCATCATCACCGGCTCTACTCCCGTCTACGACCTGGTGCGCGACACTGTGCATCGGCGCGAAGGCGACTCCCCATTGAGAATCCCCGACGGCGCCGTGGTGGTCCCCGGCTCACGCAACGTCACCAAGGGCCGCGGCAAGGAGTTGGGGATCTCCCTCTACACTCCGGTCATCATCAAATACCGCGACGAGAAAACCGACCAGGCCGTGCGGCTGGAGGATTTGCTTCGTTAATTAGTATCCGGAATTGGCGGCTAACAAAGAGGTCTTAGAGCCGTACCGCTCTCTATTTCCCATACTTTGGTTTTCTTCAAGGGAACCGCATGCAACCCGATCAAGAAATCGTCGACCGTTGGAGCCGTTCCGCTCCATTCTGGGAGAAACATCGTGACATCATCCGGCAGATGTTTGCTCCCATCACTGACGCCCTGATTGAGGATGCGCGGATTGGCAGCGGAGAAACGGTTCTGGATGTTGGCACCGGATCCGGCGAGCCGGCGTTGACTCTGGCGACCCTGGTGGGGCCGGAAGGAAAGATCAATGCGATCGATCCGATTCCCGGAATGGTGGAGGCGGCGCGCCGGGAAGCTGACCGTCAGGGACTCAAGAACGTGCAGTTTGATATCGCCTTTGCCGACCATCTCCCCTTCCCCGCCGACACGTTCGATGCCGCCGTCAGCCGCCTCGGCGCGATGTTCTTCCCCTCTCCAATCGATGGCATCCGCGAGATCCTGAGAGTGCTGAAGCCCGGGCGCAAACTGGCGCTCGCGGTCTGGTCTTTTGCCGAAAGGAATCCCTTCCACTCGGTGCTGTCAGAGGTCATGGACAGGCATGTTCAGCCGCCCCCGCTTGCGCCGGATGCTTTGGAAGCATTCCGCTTTGCCCTTCCCGGCAAACTGGTGGAGATTTTCGCCCAGGCTGGCGTCGTGGCTCCATCGGAGCGGTTGCTGGAATTCAAGATACAAACAGATCATCCCGTCGAAGCGTATTGGTTATTCCGCCGTGAAATGTCTGAGAAGATCCGGGAAAAGCTCAAGGAGCTTCCCGCGCAGCAGCAGGCTGCAGTGGACCGCGACGCACTCAAAGCCCTTGCCCCGTACTTCACCGGCAGCGGAATGAGCTTCCCGGGCGAGGTTTTGATCGTGAGCGGAACCAAGCCGCATTCCCGCTAGCCGATCAACCATCGCCAACGAAATTCCGTTCCCAATTGCGGTGAAGTGTAATGCCCATCAACGCCCGCAGCATTTCTTATACTTTTTCCCACTGCCGCACGGGCAGGGCTGATTGCGGCCCACCTTCGGTTCGGTCCGGCGAATGGGCTCCGGGATATAGTGCCCGGCCCCGAACAGCGGCAAGGTGCCGTCAGCGTCATCCTCCAACCTTGGTTGCCCCTCTTCCCCTTTAATGCCAGCGCCCGCCCCTTTTCCCCCACGCTCATGCTGATGGAAGGAACTCCACCAGGTGATGGCCTTCGCAGTATCTGTGATCAGGCGATTTCGATGTCGGGATTTTTCCAGCGCCACTTCCGGGCTCACGTCGAGCAGTTCTTCGACCTCCTCCCAGCCAATTGACCAGGGATCGACAAGCCCCTCGTCGTATGCCTGCCGAATCTCTGTTGCGAATTCACGTGGGCCAATATCGGCGCAGGCATTCGCCAGGCCATCCCAGACCGCGCTGTGCCTTCGCACCAGGGTTTGAAAAAGGTGGCGGAAGTATGCTGTGACCTCGTCCCGGCTCAGCCTGCCGAAGACCATGAGCGTCACCAAGCCGTCCAATGCGGCGCCGCGAACGTAATCATTGGCGCTTTCATTCTCCACCAGTTCCACCATGCCACTAACATCGCCATCCGAAACTGAGGCGAGAATGCTGGTCAGGTCCTGCGTCACCACACTGCCAGCCAATTCAAATGGGGTCTCGCCCGGCGCAGAAAAGATCTTGACCAGCAAGGAGTAGGCGCGGGTCTCCCGAAACTGCGCCAGCAAATACATGGCATAGATATGAACGTTGCGATCCTTATCCTCCGCAAACAGAGCAGGATCTCTGGCCACATCCTCCAAAACTGCAAGGAGGTGGGGAATAATCTCTTCACGCTGGGCAACCGCTTCCTCCAGGGCAATGCGCGGCACCTCCGTGTGCTTCCGGTCAAGCTCAGCCAGAATCTCTTCCACGTTCATCAGACTCCTCCAAAAGAAACCCTGTTACCATAAGCGCATTCCCCTGCCTCAGTCAAAGCCGGCGGGCATGAAATCCAGCCCACCAAGAAAACGGTTGACTGCAAAAATCCAGGCATGGTATTTTTACCTACCGACTGGTCGGTATTAAAGATTGGTCGGATTTTGAGAGTGACATCATGGGTAGGGCTGTTTCCGGTTCTGAAATCCTGCTTGAAAGCTTGAAGCGCCAGAAGGTGGACGTCTTCTTTGGACTTCCGGGGGGCACCGTGCTTCCCCTCTACGACGCCCTATACAGTGGCGGCATTCGCCACCTGCTGGTGCGGCATGAGCAGGCGGCGGCCTTTGCGGCTGACGGCTATGCGCGCGTCACCGGCAAGCCCGGAGTCTGTTTGGGAACCTCCGGCCCTGGCGCCACCAACCTCATCACCGGGTTGACCTCCTCGATGATGGATTCCGTTCCCGTCGTCGCCCTGGCTGGTCAGGTGCCGACGCCGCTGATCGGCAAAGACGGCTTTCAGGAAGCGGACATCATCGGAATCAGCCTGCCTTCCACCAAGCGGTCATTTGCCATTCGCAAAGTGGAGGACATTCCCAGCATCATCGATCGCGCATTTCGCGCCGCGGTTTCCGGGCGGCCGGGACCCGTGCTGATCGACCTTCCCAAGAACGTGCTGATGGAGATGACAGAGCCTGTCTACCCCGCCACGATGGGGGCGACGGAGCCGGAGCGAAAGCGCGAGTTCAGTGACGCAGACATTGAGCGCGCGGCCGACATGATTCTGGAAAGCCGCCGCGCCGTGCTCTATGTGGGCGGTGGAATTGTTGCCGCCGATGCGTGGAAGGAATTGCGCGAGGTGGCCGAGATTACGCACATTCCCGTAACCACAACGTTGATGGGCTTGGGCGCGTTTCCTTCGCACCATCCGCTCTCGCTTGGAATGCTGGGCATGCACGGTTCCTATGCCACCAACATGGCAATCTGCAACTGCGACCTTCTGGTTGCCCTTGGCGCGCGGTTTGACGATCGCGTGACGGGCCGCTTGAACGGTTTTGCCACGGGCGCGAAAAAGATTCAATTTGACGTTGATCCTTCCGAGGTCAACAAGAACGTGCGCGTGGATCTCTCCGTGGTGGGCGATGCGCGGCAGGCTCTCGAGGCGCTGATTGACGTGTTAAAGAGCCGCAAGGCAGCTCCCACTGCCGAACGCCGGCGCTGGATGCAGCGCATCGAATCATGGCGTGGCGAACACCCACTGACGTACGACCGTTATGCCAACACGGTGAAGCCGCAGATGGTGATTGAAGCCGTGGCCCAGCGCGCTGCGGACGACGCCATCATCTCCGTCGATGTGGGCCAGCACCAGATGTGGACGGCGCAGTTCTACAACTTCAAGCAGCCGCGCACGTGGCTCTCCTCCAGCGGACTCGGCTCCATGGGCTACGGCTTCCCTGCGGCGATGGGCGCGCAGATGGCGTTCCCCGATCGCCAGGTGATTGCCTTCGTCGGCGACGGCGGATTCCAGATGACGCTGAACGACCTGGCCACGGTGGTGCAATACCGCGTGCCGGTGAAGATTGTCATCATCAACAATCGCGCCCTCGGAATGGTGCGCCAGTGGCAGGA
>PLWR01000678.1 GCA_003165615.1 Acidobacteriota bacterium
CTGTAAAGCTATTTATGAGACACTACACTAGCACCGCAGGAAAACAGTACATTTCCAAAGTTGGACTCGGCGATTCGAGGAGGAGTGAAAATGACTCGACGCCGGGACAGGAAAGGCAGCCTCCGGATTAAAGACGGAAGCTGGAACGTCCAGTGGACAGAAGGAAACCACCGTCCCTCGCACACCCTGGGACGAGTAAACGAACTCACGAAGAGCGAAGCTCAGAAACTCAGGCGTGAATGGATGAAGAAACTGAATGACCATCGGGAAGTCGCTGGAAACTCACGCACCTTGGCGGGTTTCTGGTGCGAGTACTTTTGCGACGAAGAGAAGAAGGACGCAAAGCACGAACTGCAAGATAAGAAACCCAGTACGGCGCGTGACATGAAATGGGTGATGAAACAGATATGGCTCCCGCGGTTTGGCGAACGCCTGCTCGATGGTCTGGGCACTGCGGAAATCCAGAAATACCTCGACAGCCTCAACCTGAACAGAAATACGGCAGCGAAGTACCGCACTTACCTGTCGAGTGTCTTTTCATCAGCCATTCGGCTCGGGCACGGGATGACATCCAACCCCGCCCGCTTTGTTAAACTACCAGCCGAGGGCCCAGAAAGGCCCTATGTCATGCCAACCGCTGAGCAAGTTGTCGCTGTCCTGGACGGGCTAATAAAACCCTGTCATAAGATGGCCTGGCAACTGGCGGTCTGGTTGGGGAACAGGAGTGGGGAGCTTCGCTCAGCGCCGCGAGAGACGCCATCGAGGGCGATTACAGCATCCACCAGCTTTCTGGCAGTTGAATCGTTGATTCTGTTCTTGACGTGCGCAAGCTCGCTGTTCTCCAACATGGCCTGCCGCATGCACGGTGGAATGGACCCAGCCACGTCGGGGATTTCATACTGGCCAGCGCCCGGCTCCTGTGCTGCCCATTCCCGCAAAGTCTCGACCCTTTCTTCGGCATCACGTAGGTCGTAAACCCTGGTCCACCGATTGAGAGCTCCGACAAAGAGGTGAAAGAACGTCGCTGGCAATTGCGGGTGAACGCTCTCCAGCAATTGCAGCGGTGGCCCAAAGTTGGCACAACCGCAGGTCGCCTCCGAAGGCTCAACAATGAGGAACAATTGGTTGGGCTTGGTTTCATCACGCTCGGCCCAATCGGAGGGGCTGTTGGTAATCACGGCGGAAAGCAGGAACCGGTGACGGATGGCTGGGCCACCGTGGCCATGAATCCATCGCTCAAGCGTAATCCTGATAAATGATGTTGGGGCGTGGTCCGCCCTTTTCCAATCTCCGGGAACGGCAATATCCAGCTCCAGGAGAGCCTTGGCCAACATCACCGCCAAGCGGTCATCAGCGACCAAGCGATGGACTACCGGCACGGTGCCAAATCGCGGCAGTATGAGGCCGCTTCTCTGCGCCATCAACTTACCGGAGGAAGCCAGCCGCGAGGGGCGTCGAGTGGCGTGCGATTGCAGGTGCGTGCGCTCGCATTGACTGCGGCGGCGAACAATGCGGCTGTGGTTTGCAGGCTTCGGCATCTGGCAAACCTCCCCACAAGTGTCAGGTAACGGGCGTGGCGGCCCTGGCGAAGTCTTTCAAGTTCCGCGAGGACCGCACGCTTCGTCACCTCCTTCTTTTTGGGATTTCGACTCATGGGGTCACCCCTTCGAGCCGATGGCTCTCGTGAACTGATAGCGCAGTTTGTCTCCGACCGCCTCCGGCCCGGTGATTGCAGCCGTGGCGATGTCAGGGTACTGATGTGCGTACAGGGCTCGGACGTCCTCCACCGAGAGCTTCGGGTCCGGGTCCGGTAGCCTCTGGCCACAAAACTCGAAATAGCGGGAAAGTACATGGCTCTCCATCAGAGTGCGAGACCTCCATTCGATTGAGTTGGAGCGGGTTCGGGCGTGGTAGGTGGGAACAGCCCGAGTGTACCCGTGAATGCTGAAGAGGGGGCGACATCAGCAGAAGTTGGGGATGCGGAAGAAGACGTTGAGGCAGGCTCAACCGTGGCAGTTGTGGGCGACTTCACGGTTGCCTTTTTGCGCTCATCGGCTTTGCGCTTCGCCTCCTCCTGCGCTGCCTTGGCGGCAGCTTCCATCGTGGCTTTGGCTTCGGCCAGAGTGCTGGCGGTTTGTTGGTGGGTTTGGGCGTAGCCGGCCAAATGCTTGCCAAGTTCAGCATCGAGTTCCTCGGGCGGGCCGGTATAGGTGAGCGGTGTACTGNNGAGAGCCGGGTTGTCGTCGGCCTTTCCATGGGGGATTACGTTTACACGAAGTGTTTTGTCATCCACCTTGGCCACCGTGATGAGCACGGTACGGCCGGCGAGAAGCGGCATGAGTTCAACGAACATAGAACCTCCTTTTCGTGGCACAGGCGCCACGCGTGTTGTTAATTGGGAAGAAGATTGGAGAGTTGGTCAGTTTGCGGGAAGCGACGCTTCGTCCTTGTGGTTGTTCGCAAGAGCTAAAGGGGCTGCGGCATGGCCAGTGGGTATAGGCGGTTTCCTCTGTCGACCGCGAGAATGAATGCGATCATCCATGTAGGCATCTCCGGGCTTTCTGTTGTGAGCGCTCAAACATTGGGAGCAACTCAAGCGCTTATGCGAGACGTAACTGTGCAACGGAGGCGTGCGCAGATCCCCCACTGATGTCCGGAACGATAATCAGTTCCAGCGTCGTCAATCCGTGGAGCTCGACGGTGTAGTCTTCAAGTTCTCGGGTAGTGCCGGGAGGGCTGAAGTTATACTGCTGACGAGCAATTTCCCGGTAAGACTGAACGCTGTCAGGAGACCATCGTAGCACAAACTCCTGCGTGCGCTCCTGCTCATTTTCCTGAAACACTAAACGAATGCTCCGAATCGTCTGCGGCTTGTCAAATAGGAGGCGGACCGTCTGCTTCCCGGGTTGAGCCGCCCGCCAACCTGATCCGGTATTCGGTATCAATGCCGATTCGATTGGGTGTGCCGCATCCTCGGACGAGACTTCTGCTTGGGCAAGACCTTCCAGGTCTAGCCAGTTCTTGTCCGCGGTCGAAACTCCTTCAACCCCCTGGTTAATTATCCGCTTGCGCATGCGCTTACCTCCCTATCTTGCAAGTATCCCACGGAACACAAGGGCTAATCCAGGATCGGCATACACATCCTCTTTGTGTAGCGCTGCCCCACTACCGAAGATTGAGTTGGCCGGGACGGGTAGTTGCGAAGGGGGAGCATCATCACGGGGAGCTGTTCCCGCGTGTGGGCTCGTCGTTCCCAACCTGACCCTGCCGAGCTAGGCGGTAGTGCGGTTCTATAACAAGCGAGGCACGGCGGAGCAGTGGATTAATGAACCTGCCCGCACGATGCCGCAGTATGGCACTCAGTGGCGGTCAGGTGTATGTTATCGGTCGGGCGGGAAGTTCATAATGGGAATTCCAGTTAAAGTGCTCTCCGCTCCGCACCATTCAGCCAGTTGATACGGTCCCGCCCTTCCGGGGACACGGACGCACTCGACAAATCGGATCGCAACGCAAAGCTGGTCTAGGAGGTAATAGTCGCCATGCAAGCCAAGAAATGCCAAATCTTGTTTGCTCCGGCCATATCAGCACTCGTCCTGCTCCTGCCCGCACGATGTGCTGCCCAGGAGAGAGCCCCTCTAACCACAGCGATCAATCTCGGTTCTGCTGACCTGCACATTCAGGAAGATCGCAGCTTCAGACTTTCTCCAAGTGCCCTGCAAGTCGCCCGAATCATTCATGTCGACTCTGATCTGGCCAGGCTCTCCGAATTGACCAACGCCAAAAACCCCAGTACGGGCCTCGTTACATCTCTTGAGGAACTGTCGCTTCGTCAACGGATCACAGACACCGTAGTGGTGGCATCGCTCGACGTCGATTCCGTTTTGGATGAAATGGACTACGAGCGTGAACAAACCGTAGAGGTGAGGAGCATTTTGCGCGCCCACCGGGATCGTGCAATCGGTACAACAAACCTGGCTGTACTCGCTGCTAGCACGGGACTCGGCATCGTCGGTGGTGTTCTGTCATTCACCAAGACGACTTCAAACGTGGGCAACGCCATCGGCTTCGCTTCGGGAGGAATTGGTACTCTGTTTTCGCTCCGGAGCTATCGGCAAGGACACGCCGCCGAACGGCCAGCGTGGGTTCTACCCAACATGTTAGCGGCCTTCTTCAACCAGCCGGAGGAGCAACACAGCCACTACCCTGAAGATGTCTTGGCCTATCTAAACAGCGTCCCCCCAGGGGAAGGCTCACCAGCGAGCAGAAAGGCGCAGTTGTTAGCGGAATGGATAGCGGCCGGTCGTATGGGTCCCCTGGATTTGCCTAAGTCGAAGCAGAGGATCGCGCTGCTCACCAGCACCAACGCGGCAGACAAGAGGCTGGATATGGCATTATTAAACGAGCGCGGGGCGCTGCTTGCTGATGCGCGGGACGAAGTCGCGCAGATGAGACACGACCTCGCCGATCTCCTTCGGGCTTTGAGACAACAGTAATTGCAGTGATCTGCGTTGAAACTAGTACTTGAAGGGTCGCCAGCAGGACAGCACGTCAAGAGACGGTTTTGCAAGGCAGGGATGGATTTACCGGGAGGAATCCATACTGGGCAGGACACGTAGACTTGACAGGGAGGGATATGCTGACTTGACCAAGCAGCCATGGCCTGACGGCCAGGCTTGGATGGAGCATGCATATTCCAGGAACTGGCGGGATACCGAGGTGAATCGCAAGCCAATCAGTTGTAGCCAACTCCGCATGATTCCGGACCACGATGCAAAAGCCGTCAGCAATCTCGCTCCCGATACGCAGCCAAGAACTTTACAACGCTGTGCCGATACGCATTGGGGAAATACACTTGTGGCCGAGCCCGTTGAATCAACGCCTGCGCCTCAGTGAGCTTCATGCCAAGCGCTGCAAGAACAGCAAGCAGCATCATGGGGCCTCGATGCTTGCCTTCCTCGCAGTGGATGTAGATTCGGGATTCCGATTGCCGGTAGGCGGCAAGGGCAAAGTCCACTACCCGCTCGAACAATTCGGGCTCTTTAACTTCAAGGTCATCGCTGAAGGGGCACCATAAGACCTCGATGCCCATTCCTTCCGCTATCTCGATATCATCGAATGCCGTTTGCAGGCCCACGATGTGGGTGATGCCAGCCTTGGCAAGTTGGCGCATGTTCGCCCGGTTCCAAATCGCTCCGCCAACAGCGAATCGTTCGGTTACCCAGCTGTAATCCAGTCGCTCGTCATCAGGGTACATGCCAAATTCAGGGTCATCCATCGTCTCTCCGTATCTGATGGCGAGCAGGGTGTGGTGAGTCAACCAGGGGGATTTCCAGTCCCGTGGTGGTCCACCTTATCACATGGCCAACGCCAGCACCTTATGGTCGCCACTCCCACAATTCCGGGTATGACCATGCCTTACAACCCAGCCGTGAGCAATAAACTCTCTCCCACACCGGCATCTGCAAACCCACCAATCTTTATCCTTGGAAGGCTCGCCGCGTAGGACGGTTATGCCGGTAGACTTAATTGTCCTTCCCAGCATCAAATCGTCGCGTGGGTCCTGCCGCTTTGACGCTTTCTGTCGCGGTGGATGTGGCCTTTCCTTGGTAGCGCAGCCTTTCTTCGATAACGCATCGCACTCCTCATTTTGGGTACGAGGAATCCAGCAAAAGCTCACTTGCCATCCAAGCCCTTTCAGGTAAGCAAGCAGGTCTTCAGCTTCCATAGCGATTGAGAGGTACAGCCCTTTGCGTATACGCCATTTGCCGTTGAGTTGGTTTATTACCAGCTTGGAATCTCCTCGGATGGTTGCTCGGGCGGGTGGTGTCCCTTCGGCAAGGGTGCGT
>PLWR01000225.1 GCA_003165615.1 Acidobacteriota bacterium
GCTGGTCACCTTCGCCCTGGGCGGGATTTGGCACGGCGCGTCCTGGACCTTTCTGATTTGGGGAGTGCTGCACGGGTTTGGACTCGCGGTGAATCACGCGGCGGAGGCGCTTTGGCCGCGGCGGGGAAAGCAGAGCCCGAAGCACCTCCTGGCCCGGATCGCAGGTATCGTGTTGACATTCCATTTCGTTTGCCTTACCTGGATCTTCTTCCGCTGTGATTCCACGCCGCAGGCTTTGGAAATTCTTGCTGGGATCGCGCGCGGCAGCACGGAGTTGATTAACATTCCCTGGCCCGTACCGGTGCTGATCGCTCTGGCCTTAGCGGCTCAGTGGCTGCCGACTAAATGGTATGAGCGGGCCGAGACTTGGTTTGCGGCATGGCCGGCAACGGCCCAGGCCGCGGCGCTCTCGGGCGTGGCGCTTTTGANNGCGCTTTTGATCGCCTGGACCAGCCGTACAGCGGTTACACAGTTTATCTACTTCAAGTTTTGAGCGTTGCGGATGAAGCTCCCGAAGACTTGGTTTACCATCTCGCTGTTCTGCCTTTTTGCGGCGGTTCCTTACTTCCTCCCGTCCTGGGAGCGGTTCCGCATCCTGGAAATTCGCGGCATTTCTGCTTCCTTCGCCGCCTGGAGGCCGGGCGCCATCGACCGCATATTCCTGAAACCCCGCTTGACCCCAACGGCGAGTCCCAACTCCACTGTGACGGCTAGCGCTGCGCCCGCGCCGAGCGCCACCACGAATCAACCGCTGCCCTCCTTCTTCCTGACCGGTGACTATGCGGGAAAGAACTGGCCGGTGCGGGAAGACGTGCAGCAAATCCTGCAAGAGCCGGCCGACAGCGTCTCCATCCAGGATTACGGTTGCGGGATGGCTCATTTTTATGCGGCGCTGGCCCGGACCGAGCGGAAGCAACCCGGCGCCATCACCCGCATCAGCCATTTCGGTGATTCCCCCATCAGTGGGGATTTGATTTCCGGCGAGGCCCGCACCCTGCTGCAAGAGAAATTCGGCGACTCCGGGCACGGCTTTATCCTCATCGCCAAGCCCTGGGACTTCTACTATCACGAGGGCGTATCGATGGAGGGCAAGGGGTGGAAAGTGAATTCACCCGTGCTGCCCGGCGGTGGCGGCGGTGACTCCGGTCTGGGCGGCGCCAGTTTCACGGCAGTCTCTCCTTCCGCTTTTTCCAGTATCCATACCATGAAGAAAGGTGAGGGGTCGGCGGTCAGCCGCTTTGACATTTTCTATCGCGCCCAGCCCCACGGCGGCTCCTTTCTCGCCGAGGTGGACAAAGAAGAGCCGCAGGTGTTTTCCACCCAGGCGGAGGCGAAGAGATCGGCGGTAGTGTCGATCTCTGTGGAGGACGGCGGGCACACGCTCAAACTCAGCCCCCAAGGCGACGGCCCCGTTACCCTCTATGGCGTCGCTTTGGAGCGCAATTCGCCGGGAGTGGTCTACGACACGCTGGGACTGCTGGGGGGCACGGTTCATCACCTGACCCTTTTCCACGAGGATGCCTGGATTGAGGATCTCCAGAACCGCCGGCCCGATCTGGTTATTCTCAACTTTGGTACGAATGAAAGTAATTATGGGTACTTGCCGTATGCGGAATATCTCCATAACTACGCGGTGGTGATTGGGCGCATCCGGACGGCGCTGCCCGGCGTTTCCATCCTGATCATGGCGCCCATGGATCGCGGCGCGCGCGACGATGACGGCGACATCGTCACCATTCCCAGCATCCCCATCCTCGTGGCGGCCCAGCAGCGCGCCGCGCGCACTGAAGGCGTGGCTTTCTTTAACACCTTCGCTGCCATGGGAGGCATGGGGACCATGGCGCGCTGGTACGACGATGAGCCCCGCCTGGTAACCGGCGATTTTACCCATCCCACGTACACTGGAGCCCAACAACTGGGGACCATGCTGGTCGATGCATTATTGAAGGGCTTTGCTGATTACAAGAAAAATCCGGAAAGCCCCTCCTGCACGCCCACCAGCGAACCCGTGGTCGTACAGAAGACAGAAGGCGGAAAGCCGTAGGCAGCGAACGCATCCGCCTGGCATACGGAGCGAGGCTTTGGAGTGCGGCAGCTTGCTGCCACACTCCAAAGCTCCGCTCCACGGGCTGGCGCAGTCGGTCGCCATTTGGTGGTAAAATCATTCGGTGCCGGCGCTTTTGCGGATTCGTGGTTACCGATTCTTTTTTTACAGTCTCGAGGGGCGCGAGCCAGCGCACATCCACGTTGCTCACGCCGGTCGTTATGCGAAGTTCTGGCTGGAGCCGGTTGGACTGGCGGACAACCGCGGCTTTCGAGGTCACGAATTGACCGAGATCCGCCAGATGGTCGAGGAAAATCAACAGTTCTTCCTGGAGGAGTGGCATGAGTACTTTGGTCGAGAGAGCTGAGGCGCTCGCCATCGATGTGTCGTGTAGCGGCGACGAACTGAGTGTGGCCCTTTCCGACGGCCGGACGGTGGTGGTCCCTCTCGCTTGGTTCCCGCGGCTGGTGCGGGCGTCGGCGAAGCAAAGAGCCGACTGGGAACTCCTTGGCGGGGGCGTGGGGATCCACTGGGAGGCCGTCGACGAGGACATTTCGGTTGCCAGCTTGCTTCAGCCGGAGAATTTTGTGAGGCTGCCTGACAAGACGCTGCCACCGGCGACTCGTGCCCAGCACCGTGGCACGAAGGCCAAGCCTGTACGCCCCGCCCACCGCTAAGCGCACGGTGTGAAGAACCTTGGCAGGGTCTGCGCCAGCCGGCCCGGGCCTACCGCTTGTCTGGCGAAGGGTCAGCCATCGGGGGCATGGGAAGCATGCGCACTTCGACCTCAGTGGGTAGCCGCAACACTACTTTCGGGTTTTCGGGGTCGCCTTTCATTCCAGGCACGAGTTTATAGTGATAGGTCACCGTCAACGTGGTGGGCTCATGGGCCGCAAACTGCCAGGTTCGGGCGTTCTCTTCGGCAGCGGCAGCCAAGACTTTGGGGCCGTCTTCAGCGTGGGTAGTGACTGCGTGCTGTCCATTGGTAGTGATCTTCACATGGACTACGCCCTGGACGTTCGCCGCACGCGCCAGAGGCGGATAGAGTGGCACAGCGGCACTGGACACCTTCGGCAGGGCTACCTTGGATTCCTGTGCCACCGCGGTAGAATACGGCATCGAGATAAGCGCCAACACTAACGGTGCGAGCTGAAAGAAGCTGCTTAAAGAGTTGTTATTCATGGTTAGTTCTCCCATGGGTTGTGAGGCTTCCGGGTATGTGGCTCCTACCGGGGCCTGCGCGAATCCGCCCTAAACCGCTTCCACCAGCGCCGCGCCCCAGCTCAGGCCCGCTCCGAAGGCGGCGATGACCACTTTCATTCCGGAGCGTAGCAGGCCGGCGGCCTTGGCTTCCGACGCGGCAATCAGCCACGATGCGGAGGACGTATTTCCGTACTTATCAATGTTTACAAAACACTGACTGGGGTCGATCTTAAGCTCCTTCATGAGCCTTTCGAGCAGCCGGAGGTTGGCCTGGTGGAAAATGAAGAGGCCGACCTGTTCGACCGGCAAGGAATGTTTTTCCAGCATTTCGGAAACGGCTCGGGCCAGCTTGCGCACTGCGTGCATGATGATGGTGCGGCCATCCATCTGAAGGGTCGAGCCAAAATCCATGCGCAGGGCTTCCGAGAAGGTCGCGTCGCTCGCGACGCGAATATCCCGAATCGCCAAGGGAGAATCGCCGGGAGTGACCAGGCATGCGCCGGCGCCGTCGCCGAACAGAATTGCCGTTTCTTTTGCGCGAGGGCCTTGCGCCAGGGTGCGGGTCATGGTCTCCGCCGCCACCACCAAGGTTGGCCCCCACTGCTCGCACATACGGTTGGCAAGCGCCAACCCAAACAGTCCGGAGATGCTGGCCAGGTGCAAATCAAACGCCGGAATTCCCGGAGCGTTCAGCCGTTTCTGGACTTCCGCCGAGACGCCGGGAAACATTCGGTGCGGTGTGCCCGTGCACGCGATAATCGCTCCCAGCTTGTCCGCGGTGATTTCGGCGTCCTGCAAACACGCCTGCGCCGCTCGCTCCGCCAGGTCGCAGACGGATTCCTCTGCCGCCACCACGCGCCGCGTCTGGATGCCGCACATGCTTACAATCCATTCAGGCTCAACCTGGAATTCCGCTGCCAGCGTTTGATTTGACAACACACCCGCGGGAAGGTAGTGCCCGAATCCAGCCAGTCCGGACATCTACGCGGCCCCATGGTTCGTGAGGTAAGCAGCAATTTTGGCGAGTGATTCAAATTTGGAAGGGTGGAGGTCATTGTCCGGCACCTTGACGTTGAACTCCTTTTCCAGGTCGGCAACGAAATCGACCAGGTCGAATGAGTCCAGGACGCCCGTGTCAAACAGCGAGGCTTCGCGGTCGGTGGGAATGGGACCTTTGGCAACCCGCGCCAAAGCCTCATTGATCTTTTCATCGAGGGCCATTGTGCTTTCCTTGCCTCCGGGTCATTGCTGCGATTTTGGAGAAATATGATACTACAAGTTGCCGGGATCAGGTTCAGGCGGATGTTTGGCTTGCGGAAGAGGATCGCGAGAATTAATATTTGCACCGGCGCTGAGGCAATCGCGCTGGACGGGGTCAGATCCACGCTCGTAGCGTCATCGTTTAGCGCTTATAGAAGAAGCTGACGAAATAAACAATCTCACGCCAAGACGCCGAGGCGCGAAGGTCGCAAAAACAGACTGCGTTGTTTCCTTTGCGCCTCTGGCCCTTTGCGCCTTGGCGTGAAATGCTTTTGCTCGTTCAGGGACATGGAGGCATGATGGTTCGTGCGATGAAGGCATTGATGGTATTGGCTCTGCTCGGTTCATTTTCCAATTGGCAAGGATGGGGCCGTTCGGCGGGGGACACGTCCATAACGGTCAATGTGCGATTGCCTTACGAAGACGGCCGTCCTCAGGCGACGCTTCGCATGGAGGCGCAAGACTACGGCGTGGTGCTTCGCCACGGCGGTGGCCCCCAAGACTGCGATAAATACGGAGCTCGCGATGTCTGGGTTTTTGCGGCCAAGGGGAAGTACTACATGCATTACGATGCGGCGGGCCCCACGGGTTGGCTGTGCGCTCTCGCCACCAGCAAGGACCTTATCCACTGGACGAAGCGCGGTCCGGTCCTTGACCTGGGGAAACCCGGTTCCGATGATTCCCAATCAGCCAGTTACGGCGTCACTTACTTCGACGGCTCCGCGTGGCAGATGTTCTATCTGGGCACGCCGCATGCCTCTCCTCCGCCGGATCGATTGCCGAGGTTTCCATACCTTACTTTGAAAGCCAGAAGTTCGTCGCCGGCGGGGCCCTGGCAGAAGCAGCCGGAGGTTGTTCCCTTTCGCCCCCAACCCGGAACTTATTACAGCGTTACTGCGAGTCCGGGTTACGTGGTGAAATATAGCGGAGAATACCTGCAATTCTTCAGCGCCGCGGTGCATGAAGACGGCCCGCCGAAACGCATCAGAAGGACGATCAGTATCGCCCGCACGAAAGATCTGAATGGACCGTGGAGCATTGATCTTCAGCCCATTGTCCCGCTGGAAGAGCAAATTGAGAACACTTCTCTGTACTACGAAAAAGCCGGCAAGACTTGGTACCTCTTTACCGACCATATTGGAATCAAGAACGGGTATGAGTACACGGATGCCGTGTGGGTCTATTGGAGCCAGGACTTGAACAAGTGGGACACGGCAAAGAAAGCCGTGGTGCTTGACTCTCGGAATTGCAAGTGGTCACCGTCCGTCATCGGATTGCCTTCTGTGGTCAAAGTGGGGAATCGCCTGGCGATTTTCTATGACGGATTGGAAGGCGAACAGATCAGCCACATGGGTCGGGACGTGGGCCTGGCCTTCCTGCCGTTGCCCCTTCGACCGCCGCGATAGAGAGTCCCCAAAATCTTGTGCTGAGGAATTGCTCGGCGCCGGGGGAGAGTATATATTCAGTTGCGGTGTGGGCAGGTAAAGAGGCTGCGGAAAGACTTTCTTCTGCGGGAAGCCGGATTAAGTGCGGCGCCCCGCAGTCCAAAGCGGGCTGCACCCGCGCCGATCTATTAGCGCATAAGCGTTGGCAACCCACTTTCTGAAGTCACCGATAGCCGCTTCACGGCTATCCACACAAAGTATATAAGGGCCGACGAATTCTCCTGCGGCCCGTAAAGTCCCATTATGGAGGAAAGCCTGTGCGCAAGCTTGTTACCATCATTTTCCTGACGTTGTGTTTAACTCCTATAACCCAGGCGCAAACACCGGCGCCGCCCGCACCTAATCCCAAAGATTACACCGCCCACGTGGTGGGTTACGCCCACATGGACATGGCGTGGTTGTGGCGCTGGGAAGAGTCCATCCACGACATCATGTACAACACCTTCAGCAATCAGATCAGGTTGATGGACCAGAATCCGGATTACACCTTTGCGCAGGACCAGGCCGTGGTGCTTGACTCCATGGAGCATTTCTATCCGGACATTTTCAAGGGGCTTCAGGAGAAGGCGCGCACCGGCAATTTCATTCCCGCCACTTCCGGTTGGGTGCAGATGGATGAAAACGTCAGCGACGGCGAATCGCTGGTGCGGCAATTCCTCTATGGCCAGAAATACAGCAAGGAAAAGTTCGGCCACTACGTGCGCTTCGCTTGGCAACCGGACGTCTTCGGCCACCCCGTCACCATGCCGCAGATTGCCCAACAAGCGGGCATTGAGTTTTACGTGTTCAACCGTCCGCACGACAAGACGCGCCCGCCCATCATCTGGTGGCAGGGTCTGGACGGAAGCCGCGTGCTGGGTTATTCCACTCCCGGCGAATACACGCAGACGCTCGATTCCCAGCACGTCACCGTGATGGGCATGCGCAGCGCCGAACGCGCCGGCGTGAAAAACATCCTGGTGCTTTACGGCCAGGGCGACCACGGCGGCGGCCCCAATCCGGAGGATATCGCCGGCATTGCCAAACTGAACTCCTCGCCTGTTGATGTGCGCGTGAAGCCCACCAATGTGGCGAACTACATCGATCTGCTGCTGACCGAAAAGCAGGATTTTCCTGTTTACGAAAGAGAGCTGAACCCGGTTTTCCCCGGCTGCTACACCACCCAGGTGGATATGAAGCGTCACAACCGGCAGACCGAACAGCTTCTGCTCAACGCCGAGAAGATGTCAGAGCTGGCGGTGGCCTTCGGTTATCGCGATTACTATCCGGTCCGCGACATCAGCAATGCCTGGAAACTGGCGCTGCTTAACCAGGCTCACGACCTGGCGGCGGGCTCGGGCATCGGCCCCATTTATACCGACGCTGCGCACCAGTACGAGGAGATTTTCGGACGCGGCAATCGCGCCCTGAATTTCTCTCTACAGAACCTGGGGCTGCAACTGGATACCCGGGGCGAGGGCGTGCCGCTGGTGGTCTACAACCCGCAGTCCTTCGACCGCACCGATCTGGTGACGGCGGAAATCTCCGCGTTTTCGTTGCCCACGAAACNNTGCATGGCGAGGAAACTGTGCCGGTACAGATTCTTAAAGCGCCTGCGAAGACGGGAACTCGCGAAACGGCCACTGTTGCCTTCGTTGCGGCAAAGGTTCCGCAGATGGGATTGAAGCTCTACC
>PLWR01000094.1 GCA_003165615.1 Acidobacteriota bacterium
GTGTACTTGGCGCGGAAGTCCACGATGTAGCGCGCGTCCTCTTCGCTGAGCATGCATTCGTGCTGCGCGGCCAGCCGCCCGGTGGGAATGACATCGAAGAGGAATACCTCGAGCACACCCAGGTCGCGGGCGAGGTCCATCATGGCGTCCAGTTCGCCGCATTCGATTTTCTCTTTGGTTGCATAAGTGGAGACACCGGTGAGAATGTTCGCTTGCTGGCAGAGCCTCAGACCGCGGCAGGCTTTTTCCGCCAAGCCGGGGCGCTGGCGGTGGGCATCATGCTGGCCGGCATCGGAATGATCCAGGCTGANNTGACGAACACGCCGAACACGCCCGCTTTCTTCATGCGCTCGACGCTGTGTTCGCGCAGAAACTCGCCGTTGGTGAAAAGGGTACAGACGCTGCGCGACCTGTCGACGGCGGCGATGAGGTCGTAAATGTGTTCGTAAAGCAAGGGCTCGCCCCCGGTCAGAACGACGCAGGTGGTGCCCAGCGCAAGGGTCTGATCAATTGCCCCCTTCAGTTCATCCAGGAGCAGCGCCGTGCCCTCGCGTCGCGTCTTTTCCTGGTAATCCGACGCCGAGCAGTGCCGACAGTCGCACTGGCAGTTGTAAGTAACGGCCATGGTAATGACGTGAGGAGTGCGTCCCGCCGCGGCGAATTGCACGGGCGTCGGGGCGGCGGCATTGGCGCGTAGCATGTTCTCCATGATCAGCTTGACNNGGAGAATGCCTTGGAGCCATCCTCCAATTCCACCAGTGGCTTGCCGCTGATGTAGTAGTTCTCCTGGGCCCGGCGGTAGTTCGCCATGGTATTGCGGATGGTACTCCGCTGCCAAGCTTTGAGATCCGTGCTCATCGTTTGCCTAAGCGCTACCTTGCGGGGGCCGTGATTTCACTCCCGCATCCGGGAAAGTTTGGACAATGCATGGCGAAGTGCTTCCGCGCCGAGCCTCATCGAGTCTGCCCTTGAGCAGTATAACGAAAACGAAAGCGGAGTCAACGTTTTCCGTTATCTGTGTCAACCCCGGGTAGAAATGTCCCCATTGTCTGCCGGGAAGCTCCATCGGCCATCATACCCAGGACGTTATAAGCGTATCTTTAATAGCGGGATGTCTGAAGCCTCCGTGGGGGTTACGAAGGATAACTCCCAGCGAGCTTTATGAAGAAGCGATGGATGCGGTGGATCATTACCGGGTGGGGAAGAAACATGAACGGGCAATAGCCTTCGACGACGGCATCTCCGCGCAAGCGGCAGAACTCCACCATCTGCGCATGGTTTTCGCCGCCTTTCACACTTTGATAAATCCAGATGTTCCGGATGTCAGCCTCGTTGCACTTGCGCACCGCGCGGTCCGTCGCCGCGGGGGCGCCGTTCAACAGCAGCGCGGCGGCCACCGGAGGGGTAATCTCGGAGACGCGGGCAAAGCACTTTCGTCCTTCGATCTCGGCGGCCTGGGGATTTACCGGGACGGGATCGTATCCTTTCGCCAGGAATTCGTTCATCAGCGCGCGTGAGAAGTGCCGGGGATTGCGAGAGACGCCCACAAAGGCAACTCTCTTGCATGCCAGAAATTTGGTAATATCTTGCAGTGACGCTTCGCGCATGGGAACACCTCGCGGGTGAATCTAAGCCCATTTCAGAGTGGGCCCAAGACACAACTCTTGCACTCCCCTTGAACCTGGCGCTGAGTGTGTTACCAGATTGACACTATGAATGAACATATTTTGAAAAACCAAGTGGCGCTGGTGACGGGTGGCGGCAAGCGAATCGGACGCGCCATTGCCCTGACCCTGGGCCGCGCCGGCGCGGACGTGATCGTAAACTATAACCAGTCGCGTGAAGGCGCCCAGGCTACCGTGCGTGAGATCGCCGCACTGGGCGCGCGTGCCGTGGACCTCCGTGCTGACGTTTCGCGTCCGAAGCAGGTGGCGGCAATGTTCCGCGCCATCGAAAAGCGCTTTGGCCGCCTGGACCTGCTCGTTAACAACGCCGGGGTCTTCTTCCCCAAGAAATGGAACGAGTTGGACGAGGCAGATTTCGACCGCGTTCTGGGCGCCAATCTGAAGGGTCCTTTCTTCTGTGCCCAAGCGGCAGCACGAATGATGATGCGCCAGGGGCAGGGAAATATCATCAACATCTCCTCGCTCGGCGGGTTGCAGGCATGGCCAAGCTACATGCACTATTGCGCGTCGAAGGCCGCGCTCATCTCTCTGACGCGCACTCTTGCCAAAGCTTTGGCCCCGACCATCCGCGTCAACAGTGTGGCGCCGGGGACCATCCTCTTCCCGGATGAAGAGCGCAACGATACGATCCGCAAAATGATCCGCGCCATACCGCTCCAAAAAGCGGGCGGGGCTGAGGACATTGCGCAGATGGTTTTATTCCTCGCCACCCACAGTGCCTTCATCACCGGCCAGGTGTTCGCTGTGGATGGCGGGAAGTCGATCCCATAAAACAGCTTTCAGCTATCAGCGGTCAGCGCTGAACTGCCTATTGGAGAAACGGGGCTGACCAGCAGTTTCTCCCTACCTCCCTTTTGTAATCTCCTCCAAAATCTGCCGCAGGCGGGTGATGGAAACGGACGCCTGCGCGTAACGCAGGGCATTATAAAGTTTTGTGAACTCCATCACGCCGGGTCCCCACGAGGTACCGAGGAACGAAAAGGCAAACTCGCGAGGTGTTTGCGACGGCTTTTTTCGAAAGCCTTTTTTCTGCAAGGCATTAAGCAAGCGCTGATAGGTTAGAGTTGCCTCGCGCGGATTTAGCGTCGAGTCGCGCCGGGCGAATCTCCATGCCAGGCGAAAGCGCCATTCCGCCAGGGTTCCGGATTTATCGGTCAGGATCAAGCCGGCCAGAATGGCGAGCATGATGGCCAGGACGAGCAATTTGTGCGACATCAGCCAGCGTTCGAAGCGGAAGGCGTCACGGATTCCCTGGCGTTTGAGCCGCTCGGTGCGCCGGCGGAAACTTTGTTGGAAGTTGCGTGAATCCTCCTCAACTTCTCGCGCCAACTGCACCTGATGGCCGAAGTCATAGTTAATGATCCACTCATTCCAGAAGAGCGCTGCGGTGTCAACGTAGTCGTCCCATTCGCCGGGCAGAACGGGATGGGGATCAGCCGGCGTGGGATCAAAGGGAATCCATCCGTAACCGGTGAAGTAGACTTCCACCCAGCTATGCGCATCGCGGGCGCGCACCACAAAGTCCTTGCCGATGCGATTGTAAGACCCGGTTTGAAATCCATTCACCAGCCGCGAAGGCACATTCAAGGTGCGCATCATCACCGCCATGGCGGCGGCGAAATATTCGCAATAGCCGGATTTGGAGCGGAACAGAAAGCTCCCCACGGGGTCTTCCGGTTCAATGGCCGGCGGGTCCAGGGTGTATTGAAAGTTGTTGCGCAGGTAAGACTGGATGGCCATGGCCCGGGCATAGTTATTGGTGGAGGATGCGGTGAGGGTACGAGCCAATTCGCTGACCCGCGGGTCGATGGTGTGCGGCAGACGGAGGTAGACCAGTCGAATCTCATCCGGGTATTGGGTGGAGGCGCTCTCCAAATCACGCGCGGGAGGGAGTCCAGCATCGGAAACCACGTCATACGCGAAGGGGACACTGATATTCTGCGGATTGTGCATTGAGCCGGTTTCATCCAGGCTGAGCAAGCGTACGCCGGAAAGTTCCCGCGGCTCAGCGGCGGCGAAAAGCACGTCGGTGGAGAGTGCCGCGCGCAGAACCCGATAGCGCAGCGGATGGTGCGGGCGATTCCCCCAGCCCTCCGGCGGGGGAATGTAAAAACGCTGATACGACTCCGCGGGGACGGAAATCCGGTCAGCGTTGTCGTTGAACCACTTCTTGCCGTTGAAACTGTTCAGGGTGACGCCCCGCCATTTGACGCCCATATACGCGCGGGGATTTCCCTCCGGCATGACGCGCATAACCACCATGGGTGAGCGCAGAATTTTGCGGATGTCTCCCAGATTGACGGTTTCAGAAAACCCGGTGATGTTCTGGGCCTGCATGGAGACGGCGGTCAGGTATCCCGTGCGATAGCGGGGAATGACGAAAAACAAAACCGCGGCCAGGGTGAAAATTCCCACCGCCAGGCCCACCGCCGCCGTCATCAGGGCCTTCTCAAGCGCCTGGCGATTCTGCTCCGGCAGGCGGAAGGGCCCCTCCGGAGCCCGCTCCGCCCCTTCCACCCCGCGCTTGATTTCATAGCTGATGAAAGTGGAGATGGTGAAGAGCACATAGAGGGTGAAAAAGACCAGAAACGTCGTGCCCACGGTAAGGACGGCGCTGGCCAGCATCATCAGGAACGAGAGCGCGCCCAGGTACCCGTAATCGCGATAGGTGCGAGCCGAGAAGATCTTGATGACGGCGGTGAAAAGCACCAAATGGACGGTGGCGGCCAACATGCGGTCGATGGGGCTGGGGCCGCTGGCGAAGATCAGGAAATCCAGGCCGTAGAAGAAAATGTAGAAGATGGAAATTCGCGTGACGGTTTTGGGGCCCAGGGAGTAATCGGCGCCGCGGATGTTGCTCCACAGTTTGATGGCCAGCGCGCCACACACGACGACGATGGAAATAACATCCAGCTTGCCCGTGGTGGCCACCGTCAGGAACCCCGTGGCCAGCATCAGAAGCAGGGAAATCTCAAAGTAACGCTGCACACTGATGTGCGACTGCCGCTGCTGGGTGTCGGTGGAGACGACTTGTGCTTTTTTGCCCATGGGCTTGGCTAACTCTTTCTCGTCACTCGTCACCTGTCACTCCTCACTGCTCCTGTATCTCCCTATCTTTTCAATAACATCTTGGCAAGCGACTATAACTCCTGTGTTTTCTATAATATCTTGGCAAGCCAGTCAATGGAAATTTCTCCGCCGTTTGTTTTCAATAACATTCCGCCTTCGTTCCCCCATTTCTTGACTCATGCACCTCTCTGGTTACCGATCCTCTCTTGAAAACTGTCATCCTGAGAGTGAAGTCGGAAGTTGAGAGTCAAAAGTCCAAAGCGCGGCTTGATTCCGCTAAAGAGGTGAGGCGCTGCGGGGTAACCATTGACCGCGTCCGCTGCCCCGCCAATGAGAGCGCGAGAATTTGGAACGGAAAGCCGCGGACCGGCAGAACAGGCGCTAAGCTTGCTTGGGCAACAAAAAAGGCCCGGGCCGCTTGGCCCGAGCCTTTCGCTTTGCCGTCCGGAGGGGGAGATCTTACCGAATGCGTTTACGTCGAACCAGTCCTGCGAGACCCACAAGACCCCAGCCGAGCAGCGTTAGGCTCCCCGGTTCCGGGGAGGAAAGCTTCACGTTGCCGCCGAAGAACGCGCCACCCTGAGCTGCGGTAATGCCCGCGGTTTCATTAGGGAAATACAAGGGATTGTTGCTCCCACCTCCGACGGGGTAGTATTGGTCCTGGATGAAGCTAATCTCAGGGGCGACCGTGAAACCGGTGGTGTAATAAACATATCCCTCACCACCCTGAGAGCCGACAACGTAATCTTGGCCGGCAGTAAGAGCCACCGGTGTGATCGTTTCAAATAACCAGTTGCCAATCTGCTGGCCACTGCTGTCCACATAGGTGGAGGCCAATAGCGTCCCCCCGCTCGTCCACAGGCCCACCTGTTGAGCCTGAGGAAGACCTGTAGCGCTGCCGAAGTCCATCACTCCGAGCGCGGTCACATTGGCATTCACATTTGCCTGGAATTCATACCCCAGGTTCCACACACTGGATGAATTCGAGCCCCCGTAACCTGTGAAGTCAACTCCGAGGTCGTCCGCTTGCGCGGCCAAACAACTGATCGAAAAGACCGCAAGAAACAAAGCCACTTTTCTCACAAGAACCTCCTCTGGATCGGTAAAGTAACCACCCCGTAGATTACGTGCACGTAGAGGCCCCAATTGACATATTTCGTTAAGTCATTGTCTCAATTGACTTAATATTTTGCTGGCGGCTGACGGTTGGGAAACTTACTGCAAAAGTGTTGCATACTTATTGCAGAAAGGGGACTAATATTATCCTGACATGCAAGTGATCTTCTGCACGATCTTGCGAGCCAGTTGGGAAATGGCTGCCCGCGGCAGTTCTTTGAGATTGAACCAATACAGCGATGCATGGCGAAGGGGGCGGGTAGTTTTGACGGGATAAACCTGTCCATGGATGGAGCGGTAGGTGATGCCGTGGCGGAATTCCGCCAGGGGTTCTCCCCAGGTGAGCGGGGGCACGCCATGACGTGCCCCTACGGTTTTGGAGGGCGGGTGCATAAGTCTTGTAAGCTTTTCGCGCAGAGCTTCCAGCGCCTCCGCGGGTGAGCCGCCAAAGGCCGACGGAAAATTCCAGAGGTCATCCAATAATCCGTCGCCGAGGCCGCGCAGCAACGCCACCTTGGTTCCCCGGCGCAGAAGGGCGACGGCGAGGTAATGGGATTCCGCCGCGCGGCGAGGGCGGGGAATGGGGAAGTCTTCCGGATTGCCGGAGCGATACCCACCACATCCTATTGCCAGCGGACAGGCAGAACAGCGAGGTCCATGCGGCAGGCAGATGGTCTGGCCAAGCTCCATCATGGCCTCGTTGAAGTTTCCCGGTTGCTGGCGCGAAAGAAGTCCGGTGAGTTCAGTCTCGACGGTACGGCGGAACTGGGGCTGATGGAGATTCCCCCGCAGGCGGCACAAGCGCGCGACCACCCGGGCCACGTTACCGTCCAGCACGGCGTAGGGTTGATTGAAAGCGATGCTTAGAACGGCTTTGGCGGTGTAGTCGCCGATACCGGGGAGGGCGCGAAGTCCGGCATAGTCGTGCGGAAACTTGGCGGTCGATAGTTGCGCCACGGCCCGCGCGGCCTGATGCATGTGTCGGGCGCGCCGGTAATAACCCAATCCTGACCAGAGTTCCAATACCCGCTCCAAGGGCGCTTGCGCCAGGTGCGAGACGGTTGGGAAGGCGGCAAGAAATCGTTGGTAATAGGGAATGACCGTCACAACCTGCGTCTGTTGGAGCATGATTTCCGAGACCCAGACGGCGTAGGGGTCAGCCGTCCCTCGCCAGGGAAGCGTGCGGGCGTTCGAGCGAAACCACGCCAGCAGCGCGCGGCGTAGGGCGGCATAGACGAGTCGCGGCCTTCCCCCCAACTTGGCCGGAAGCTTTCGCCTCCGGCGGGGCACTTTGGTTGTAGTTCTTGCCGTCACGCCGGTTACTGGATGGAAAAGTCAGCGCTCCGCACAGTGGAAACATTGCCCATCGAGTCGCGTCCCTTGATTTCAACCCGGTAATCGCCCGCCTGGAGCTGGCCGACCGACAACTTGAAGCCGACGGGCACCACGGGGTTGCCGTGTTGCACGAAATCATTAACCAGTATCGTGTTGGAAGAGTAGACCGGCTGGCTGGTTTTCCGGTCGATGATGTTGTATAGAACCCCAACGTAAGGGGCCGTTTCGCCTTTCAGCGCCGGATCGTAAATTTCCACGTACACCACCGGCTCCGAGCCTTTGGCAAACCGGTAGGTAGTGGAGGGGACAAGCTCCAGATCCTTGAAAACCAGGGGCGTGCGTTCCTCCAGAAGCTGGGCGTCCATATTGGTAGCAGCTTGTGAAACCGGGACATACCTTTCCCCCAAGGCCGGACCTCCCAGGCTGAAATCGTTGCCGGTAAAAGGTTCGACCACCAGTGGGGTTACATATTTGCCAAAGGGGGGTATGTATTTCACTCC
>PLWR01000508.1 GCA_003165615.1 Acidobacteriota bacterium
GAATGGGCGTGGCGGTCATCACCAAAACGTCGGGATGATAGCCTTTGCGCATCAATTCGAAGCGCTGCAACACGCCGAAACGATGCTGCTCATCCACCACCACCAGGCCGAGCCTCGGAAATTTCACGTCCTCTTCGATCAGCGCGTGCGTGCCGATGGCCAGGTGCACGGTGCCCGCGGAGATGCCCTGCTTGATTTCCGCCTTCTCCGCCCCTTTGCGCGCGCTGATGAGCAGTTCCACGCGGTAATCGAGCGCACGGAACAACTGTTTGATGTAGAGATAGTGCTGCACTGCCAGGATTTCCGTGGGCGCCATCAACGCCACCTGATAGCCGTTTTCAATCGCCAGGATGGCAGCCTGAATGGCGACGATGGTCTTGCCCGAACCCACATCGCCCTGCAACAAGCGATTCATGGGGCGCACCGAACACATGTCGTCCACGATTTCTTTCAGCACGCGCTTTTGCGCGCTGGTGGGGTGAAAGGGCAGGATTTTGCGAATCGCCTGGCGAGCGCTATCTTTCACGCGGAACTCCACGCCTGTAAGCGCCTTGGCCTTGCGGCGTTTCAAAGCCAAACCTGCGCCCACACTAAAGAACTCTTCGAAGATCAAACGCACTTGCGCCGGCGTGCGGAAAGCGCAGAGCTTGTCCGGGTCTTGATCGTCCGGGGGAAAGTGCGTTTGTCGAACCGCAGTGGCGCGGTCAACAAGGCGATTTTTCTGCACCACGGTGGCCGGCAGCCGGTCAGGAATTTCACCGCCGACCCCCTCCAATGCCGCCCATATCAGCCGCCGCAGCACGCGCGGCCCCAGCGCGGCGATGGATTCATAAATGGGCACGACGCGGCCTAACTCCAATGAGTCGGCACCCTCCGCTTCTTCCTCCGGCAGAATTTCAAACTGCGGCTGGATGATCTCCATCGTCCCCGTGCCGTAACGATCGCGGTCAACTTTGCCGTAGAAAAACACCTGCTGCCCGGAGTGGAAAACCTTGTTTTTCTCAAGATAGGTGGCGTTGAACCACTTGCACCTCAGCATGCCGCTGGAATCGCTGGCGGCGAGGTCAAAGATGTACATGCCGCGCCGCGTGCGCATCAGGCCGCAGGTCAGGACTTTGGCAAAGACCGTGGTGGTCTGGCCCGGCACGAGGTCGCGAATGCGCGTCAGGCGTGTGCGGTCTTCGTAGCGAAAGGGTGTGTAGTAGAGCAGGTCCTCCACCGTGCGGATGCCGCGCGAGGCAAGAAGCTCCGCGCGCACCGGACCCACGCCCTTCAGGAACTGAACCTCAGATGCGGCTGTGATTTGGGAATTCGCCATTCTGCTCCTATTTGATTATTATAGATTGCCATCATGCTTCTTACGCGCGCTAAATGGATAAAGTTTCTGATCGCTATCCTGCTCGGCAATGGCCTGTATTTCGCCCTGTCGCCCCACCTGCCGCCTGCTGCCCAACACCACGAATGGGCAGTCGACCTGGGAACCGTGGTGGACTTCTGGTTTTGCCTGCTGGTTTATGGCCTCCTGGAGCTGGGAGGCCTATTCCGCAACATTGACGCCAGACCGCGCCGGCCCAAGGAATAGCGATGGAGGTTTCCCGTGCTGTCAGGTTTCGGCCCCCCCGCCACTTGTTTCTTTGATTCCAATAACATGCGTCGATCGGCGAGATTCCCGTTCGCGCTAATCCCGGGGAAAAGAACCGGCAGTTCCGCCACTTGCGCAGGTATTCCCGTAATCTTATTAGAGCTATAACTATTTTTTGCTTGCTAAAGAGCCCTGTTCAAACTAGACTAGTACTCGACGGCTTAATAAGATGGAGCGCTAAGTATGTTCAGCACAAGTGCACAGACAACGCGTTGTACCACAAGGTAACCTCACCGTAGGCCGGTAACATCCGGCCGTGAACTACCACGCTCAAACCAGGGGAAAGTGCTCGCAGGCGAGGGCGGGGGTCTGTGTTTGCAAGTTAAAAGTTAATGGCAGGGCAAGAAATTCTAAAGTTTATGGCAGCAAATGCCGAATCTACACAGGAGGTAAGTTAAAGGTGGAAACAAGAGAACAAGTTGGTGTAACCGCAGGAGAAGTTTGGCACATTTTGAATGATTTCGGCCCGCAAACATTGGCCCAAGTGAAGAAAAGGCTCAACGGCTCAGGCGAACTCGTCGGCTTCGCTTTGGGTTGGCTGGCGCGGGAAGACAAAATCGAGATTTCCCAGGAGAAAAAAATTTTAAGGTGGCCTTGAAGTAGTCACGAACGGTCGCTAGGGAGCAATCCCCATGAGCGTCGCAAGCCTGCGGAAGCAGGTCGGCAGATGCCCGGCGGGAGGAGAACCGAGTGAGGGAGCTGGTCCGGAGCAGCCGGGCCAGTAGTTGATTCGCACCATGAATTTACCGTAATGGTGCTTTCCCTGCGGGGTTTTTCAGGTAGGGCTTCCGACGGGTCCGCGTAGCAATGCAGCGCGCTCCCCGATAGACCCGATGTGATTGCGGTTAGGACCAGAGGCCACAACAAATCTAAGGGAGCGCTTATGACGGAGAAAATCACCGCCCTGCTCGTGCACAACAATTCCGAAACCCTGGCTACGCTCAAGGGCGCATTGGAGCGCCAGGGTATGCGCGTCATTCAAGCCGAATCGCGAGCCCAAGCTCATCAACTGCTCGGCGGATTGAACCCCGCCCCACTGGTCTTCACAGACACGCAACTGCCTGATGGCACATGGGCCGATGTCCTGGCGGTGGCGGAGAAGGCGAAAAAGCCCGTAAATGTGATCGTGGTAGCACGTGTCGTGAACACGCGCTTTTACGTGGAGGCGATTGAAACCGGCGCCTTTGATTTCCTTGCGCCACCCTTCAATGCCACCGATCTCGCTTACGTGGTTCGGAGCGCCCTGGACAATGTTGTGGCGCGGCGCACCGTCCGCCCTCATGCCGTCCAAATTGCGGGGGAAGGCCTCGTCGACGAGGTTCGTGAAGCAGGCGCCCGAGCGACTTCAAATTGACGCCAGCCGTTACCCCCAGGAATTCCCCATCCCGGCGCCGCAGGTGTTCCTCCCGCCGGCCTATTGCGGGGTTACAATTCCGGCGTAGGCAGGGAAAAAGCTATTGAGGGGCAAGTTGAAGATCCCGTCCGGATCGGGATG
>PLWR01000502.1 GCA_003165615.1 Acidobacteriota bacterium
TCCCATCTTTGGCACAGCATCAAAAGTTTTCACTTTTGTTCGTGACACACTGCAGATAATTACCCTTATTTCCCGCACAATAAAGAAAAGCAGCCAAATCCAGCCACCGAGGGGGAAACCCGTATGACCGAAACCGCCCAAGCCACTGAAGACAAATCCAGTCCCGTCTCCACAAACCCCGCCGTAGAAACCTGCTGCAAAGCCTATGCGCGCGCTTTCAAGGCAGCACGAAAAGAGAGCGATAGCAGGTTACATGCCCTTGACGAAGGCGAAAAGGCCTTCTGCAATGCCATGCCCCCGCTCTCCGGCTATGAAAACATCCGCGATTTCATCGCCTGCGTAGCCCAGGGCATGCTCATCAAAGCAATCCCTGGCTCTGACGGAGCCCGGCTCCTCTACGCCGCCCAGGTCGCCCACTCCACCCTGCGCGGCCAGCCCATGCAGCCAAAATCCCCCGCCGAATGACACCCCCCCCCTGGGGGGTGTCTTTCACCGTCTCTTCGCCATTTTTCCATAGGTCGTCAGTAACTATGTATCTGATATCATGTGATTTAGAAGAATTCATCCGCGCGAATTGGCCCCAAAAAACAGGCCAAAAATCGATGGTTTTTGGCCTGTTTTGGATGATTTTGAGCTTTTTATGATGACAGCTTATTTGAGCCCTTGCATAAGACAACGTAAAGTCAACAGAATCAACGGTTATTTGTGCGGCCTGCTTCCAGATTACGTATAAACTCAACAGAATCAACGTAAACTACGTTCATGCATTCCCTCTTCCACATCCATCCCCAAAAACTCCTCAAACACAAAATTCGAAAGCAGCCGTCCCCGCGCAGTCAGCCGAACCGTCCTCCCATCCGAACGAACCATCCCATCCTTCGCCAGCCGCTCCACAACCTCCAACGCCCGTCCCGCCGCATCCCCGCCAAACTCCCGCTCCACCGCGGCAAGCTCCACTCCTGCATTCATCCGCAGCCCCAGAAACCATGCTTCCTCATGCTGCCGCTCGGGCGAAATCCACTCCGTCACCGCCGCTTCCGTCCCCTCAAGAAAAGCCCCCAGCTCATCGCCAGTCGTTGACCGTAGCGCTAAATGGTCCGCAGCCCGCAGCATTGAAGAAGCATCCAGTCCCAGCCCCAAATAAGGCCTTCGCTGCCAATACCGCAAATTGTGCCGCGATTCAAACCCCGTCCGGCTGAAATTCGAAATCTCATACTGCTCCAATCCCGTCCGCTCCAGCCTCTCGATCGCCGTCTCATACATCCGCGCAATCGCATCGTCC
This sequence comes from Acidobacteriota bacterium, assembly GCA_003165615.1. The sequence goes on from PLWR01000502.1 coordinate 1,283, forward strand.
TCGGGAACCATCCCGGCAAAGTACCGCGCCCCGCCGCCCAGAACCTCGCGCCCCAGCCGCGAATCCTCATCCACCTCCAGCATGTAAACGCTGGCGTGAGGAACGCCCGACTCCACCAGTGCCGTCAGCGACTCCTCCCAGCTAGCCTCCGTCTGCCCCGCCAGTCCCGCGATCAGGTCCACATTCAGGTTCGCGATCCCCGCCCCGCGCAGCCGCCGTAAATCTTCCTTCACAGTCTCGTGGCCATGCAGCCGCCCGCTCACCTGTGCCTCCCGGTCGATGAACGACTGCACTCCCAGGCTCACCCGATTCACCCCCGCCGCCGCCAGCGCCGCAAGCGTCTCCTCCCCAATCTGCCCCGGCGCGCACTCCACAGTAATCTCCGCCCCCGCCTCCACATCAAACTCCGCCCGCATCGCCTCAAACAACCGCCCAAGCAACTCCGGCGCCAGCAAACTAGGCGTCCCCCCGCCCAGGTAAACCGTATCCACGCGCCGCGAAAGCTCCACGCCCATCCCCGCCGCCCAATCCCCACGCGCCCTCAAATCCTCGATAACCCGTTCCACATACCGCCCATGTTCGCTAGCCGGATAGACCCCCGAAGCAAAGTTGCAATAAGTACACTTCGCCCTGCAAAACGGAATCGAAATATAAATCCCCAGCGCGTCGCTACACAAACCAGCCATAACAAGGATTCTTTCACGTGCCACATCGTTCCCTGTTCCCTGTTCCCTGTTCCCTGATCCCTGCTCCCTAACCCCTATTTATGCAATCATTGAACCAAGGAGGTCCCTCTTTGAAAGTCTGGCCAATCCTCGGCATTGGCTTGATGCAGGTCTTTCTGTTTCTGGCCCATTGGTTCATCTTTCACACCCTGATCGTCTTCTGCGGCAATCTCACTCTGTCTCAAATTCTGGCGCTGGGAACCGCGCTCTTCCTGCTGGCCTTCAGTTTCATCGCCGCAGCCCTGCTCGGCTATTACTTTTCCAGCCTGCCGGTCCGTCTCATCTACAAGATCGCCGCCATTTGGCTCGGCTTCCTCAACTACTTCTTCTTCGCCGCCTGCCTTTGCTGGCTAGCCAACCTGGCCTTCCTGCTCTCCCCGCTCGCCCCGAACTTGCCGCGTTACCGCCCCATCATTGTCGGCGTCCTATTCAACCTTGCCCTCCTCACCGGCATCTACGGCCTGCTCAATGCCCGTTGGGTCCGCATTCGCCGCGTAACCGTCCAGCTGCCCAACCTGCCCGCCGCCTGGCGCGGACGCACGGCACTCCTGCTCAGCGACCTTCACCTGGGCAACGTCAACGGCCCCGGCTTCTGCCGTCGCATGGTTGCCCTCGCCGCCCGTCTCCACCCCGATATAATCTTCCTTCCAGGCGACCTCTTTGACGGCGTCCATGCCGACCCCGCACGCCTCATCGCTTCCTTCAATACTCTCTCCCCACCCCACGGCATCTACTTCACCGCCGGCAATCACGAGGAGTACGGCGGCGAAGCAAACTTCAACCACGCGCTCACCCAGGCCGGCATCCGCGTTTTGGCCAACGAGAAAGTAATCGTCGATGGCCTGCAGATTCTAGGTATCCCCTATGCCGACTCCCACTACCCCATCCGCCTGCGCGCCACACTCGATGCCCTGCACCCCGATCCCGCACAGCCCAGCATCCTGCTCAACCACGCCCCTCATCGCTTGGCCCAGGTCGAGCAAGCCGGCGTCAGCCTCC
>PLWR01000524.1:0-1088 GCA_003165615.1 Acidobacteriota bacterium
GATTTGCCGTCCGGCCGCACGAAATCGAGAATCCCCTGGCGCCGCACTTCCGCCAGGCGCATGCACAGCTTGTGCGCCGTCATGATGGGGAACGGCATCAATTCGTCCGTCTCATTGCAGGCGTATCCGAACATCAGCCCCTGGTCGCCGGCGCCGCCGGTTACTACGCCCTGGTTGATATCAGGGCTCTGGCGCGTCAGGTTGATGGTCAACTCGCACCCCCCCGCCGTGAAGCCGCCCGCGGGATCGGTGTAGCCAATTCCCAGCACGGTTTCGCGCACAAGCTTCTCAATGTCGAGGGTGGCGGTGGTGGTGATTTCACCCAAGACGTAAACGGCGCGGTCCTTCACCATGGACTCGCAAGCCACATGGCCCTGCGGGTCGGCGGCAAGGACGGCGTCCAGCACGGCGTCGGAAATCTGGTCGCAAATTTTGTCGGGGTGTCCTTCAGTTACAGATTCGGAGGTGAACAGATAATGATCTTTCGGCTCGCTCAACCAGAGCCTCCTTCTTCATAGTAAAGAATTTTAGTGTCAGCACAAATATCCACCGTAGCATACGCTAATTGGGAGTGTCAACGATTTCGGACCCAGGTGGCCCTCCGTGTACCGATGTGTCGTAAAGTGGGTGTGAATGGGGTGATGGGGCCGCCGAATCGACAGTTTAGAACGGCGGGGCATTACCAAATGAGCCCTTCAGAATGGCAGCGCAACCTGTTCTGTAGGCCGCGGCTTTTGCTTGCCCACAGGAGACGAGCCGCGTACCTTAAGAACAGGTCCGCGCCACCCCTGCTCTTAAGATCCTGGCTTTGCTCCCTGCCGCTGCGAGAGCAGGTAAGACTTGATGAATGGATCCAGGCCGCCATTGAGCACGCGGTCGGCATCGCCAACTTCAAATTTCGTCCGATGGTCCTTCACCAGCCGGTACGGGTGCAGGACGTAGGAGCGAATCTGGCTGCCGAAATCAATGTCGGCCTTGGAAGCTTCAAGCTTATCGGAAACCTGCCGCCGCCGGCGCAGTTCCAATTCGTACAGGCGTGAGCGCAGCATCTTCATCGCCATTTCGCGATTGCGGTGCTGCGAGCGCTC
>PLWR01000524.1:1116-5912 GCA_003165615.1 Acidobacteriota bacterium
CGGGACTGACGAAGACCGACGCGAAAGAGGTGTGCCGCCGCTGGGCAGCGTCAAAGGGGGAAATGCGCACCAGGCGGTGCACCCCGCTTTCTCCGTGCAAGAGGCCGTATGCGTAATCTCCTGTCACCATGAAGGTGGCGGATTTCATTCCCGCTTCATCACCGGGCTGATAATCATTCAGGGTGAATTTGAAGCTGCGAGTCTCCGCCCAGCGCTGGTACATGCGCAGCAGCATGTCGCCCCAGTCCTGCGATTCCGTGCCCCCGGCTCCGGGGTGAATGGTAACGATGGCGTTCAGGTGGTCGCTATCTCCACCGAGTAACGTCTCCGTTTCCAGCAGGTCCACCTCCTGGTGGAGCTTGTCCAGTTCGGTGCGCAATTCGGAGTCTATATTCTCTCCTTCGCGCGAGAGCTCGAAGTAGGCTTCCATGTCGGCGAGATGCCGCGCCAGTTTGTCGTCGGTCTCCAGGGTTTCCGTCAGACGCTTCCGGCTCGTCAGGACTTTCTGCGAGGCTTCCTGGTCCTGCCAGAATTGAGGTTGGGCAATTTGCTCTTCGAGGAGGTCAAGTTCCTTGCGGCGCTGGGGAGCGTCAAAGAAAACTCCGAATGTCGGCGGACTGTTTCTTGAGTTCATCAAATTCACGTTGTAATTCTTCGGTCACAGAAACTCCTTAAGAAAAGTTGTCAGTGGTCAGTCGTCAGTTGTCAGTAGCTATCGACCTTCAGCATTCAGCTTCCAGCCTTCGAATCTCGCATGGCGCGCTACACTTCTTTTACTCTTGCCTTTTGCCATTTGCCCTTTGCCTCTTGACTAACTCCCCAAGCGATGTGCCGAGGAGCATCAGCCCCGCCATCGCCGCGCACAGCCAGGCGAATACATCCCCATGCTTCGTGTAAAACGTCACTTCCGTTTCAAAGTCGAAATGCGCGGGCATGGCCAGCCGCTGGTCGCGCGGGATTGCTTCCAGCACCCGGCCATAGGGATCGATTAGCGTGGTCAGCCCGTTATTGGTGGCGCGCAGCAAGTAACGGTGATTCTCAATGGCGCGCAATCGGGCCATTTCCAGGTGTTGATAGGCAGCGGCGGAATCGCCATACCAGGCGTCATTGGAAATATTCACCAGCACGCCCGCGCCGTTCGCCACCAGTTTCCGCGCCAGTTGGGGAATGATGGCCTCATAGCAGATGAAGACCCCAATACTTCCGCCCGGAAACTTGGCCACCGGGTAGCTGGAACCAGGAACGAAGTTACCCACCTCGGAAGTAATCTTGTGCACCAGCCCTGGCAGCGCCCAGCCCGGCACATACTCGCCGAAAGGGACCAAATGAATTTTATCATAGCGGGAGACTTCGCGGCCGCCGGGATCCAGAGTGAAGGCGCTGTTGGTGATCGTGTCCTCGCTCGCATCCACGGGGATGATGGTATTGGCAATCACGAAGGCGTGCGTCTGCCGCGCCATATTTTCCATGGCGTTTCGAAACACAGGATCGCGAGTGAAGAAGAACGGGGCGGGGTTTTCCGCCCAGATCAACAGCGGCGGATGGACAGAAGCATTTTGGATTTGCGATTTTGGATTTTGGATTGGCTGCGCGGGGGCGGACGCGCCAGCAGCAGATTCACTTGATGTAGCGCCGGGCTTTAGCCCGGCATCCGTGGGTGCCGGGCTAAAGCCCGGCGCTACGTTATCGGGCAAAAATTGTTCGACGGAGGAAACGCTGAACTGAACGAGCTGCTGAAGTTGGGTGGGGTCGCGCCAGGGAATCCAGGCATCCAAATCCGCTTCGTCCAGCGGCACGTTGGGTTGGATGAGAATCGCCAGCTCCTTGCCCACGGTCGCGGGAGGTGGAGCCAGCCTCCACTGGGCAAGAAGCAACAGCGCGAGCCAGCCCCCCAGCGCCAGCGCCGCGGAAGGGCGGGGCTTTAGCCCCGCCGCCAAGGCCCTCACCCACCACTTCGTGGTCCCCCCTCTCCCGCTTGCGGGAGCGGGGCAGGGGGTGAGGGGGCGTCGGGACGGCGGGGCTGAAGCCGCGCCCTTCCGCGGCACGCTGGACACCCACACCCATGCCAGCAGTGCGCTGGTGGCCACGGCCAGGAACGAAAGCCCATACACGCCGGTGACCGAAGCAATCTGCCGCAGGCCGGAAGCCTGCACGGCGTACCCTAAGAGGTTCCACGGAAATCCCGTGACCAGATAGGTTCGGGCCAATTCCATCGCTATCCAAAGAAACGGGCTTAGAACCAATGCCCATCCCGGGGAGCGGCGCGCGGCCCATCCCATCGCGAGTCCGAAGCCACCAAAGAACGTCGAGTCAATGATGACGAACAAAATCAGAACCACCACGGCCAGCGCGGGCGCCAGATGTCCGTAAAATTCCATTACGGTCGTGAACCAATAGCAGCTTCCGGCGAAGAAAAATGCGCCACATACATACCCCAGCAAAAATGCACGTTTCAGCCGCTTCTCACCCGCCAATGCCGCGAGCAAGGGCAGGCAAGCCACCCACACCACACCGTGCCAATGGAATTTGGGAAAGCATGCCACCAGCATCAGCCCGCTCAACGCGGCGGCGGCCCAAGGAATGAAAGCGCGAGATTGAAAACCCGAAATTCGAAAATCGAAATTCGAAAACCGAGGCAATTTTCGATTTTCGATTTTCGAGTTTCGCCTTGGGGCAACCAAGCCCTGGGTCATGGCTAGTCCCCCCCCTCAGTGCTTAATGAACGGCTTGAATCCCTCTTGTGCAAGCTTGGTGCGCACCTTGTCGGCGTCGTCGCGAGTCTTGAAGGGACCCACCTGCACGCGGAAAAGGTTGTCGTCCGCGTGGGCATATTCCGGCGTTACCATGAAAACCGGGTAACCCCGACCTCTTAGAATATTGACCAGAGCATCAGCATCTTGTTTGGTGCGCAAGGCCGCCACCTGAAGAGTGATCCCCTCTCCCACTTCACCCGGAGCAGGGGAGGGTGGGGCGGGAGGATTGGGGGCTGGATTGGCTGCTGTCTGATGGCGCCCTTTGGGAGCCGCAGCGGTGGCTGGCGTCTCCGCGGGGGCAGCGGGATTGGCCCCAGCCCCCCCGGGAGGAACTACCACGGTATCCGGCGCGGGGTTGGGAGTAATGATGTTGGGGGCCGGCTCCTGGGACGTGCCTTGCCCGCTCTCTGCCGGCGGATTTACCGTGGGCGGAATGGCGGGTGGAGGCGTAACAACTTCCGTGGAGGGAGCCAAGTGGACGCCGCGTTCATTGCGGCCCACCATGAAGCCCATGCAAAAGAAAACTGCACACATTGCGACGCAAAGGAGAAAGACAAGGATTACGGTCCGCACGGTATGCCCTCTTTCCTCATGTTCCCTTACTTCCGTTGGCACGATGTTCCTCCCCACCCATGTGATTTTGCGAAAAACTCGATCGGCCCGATCCCGCGTAGTGTTTCAGTTTGGGTTCTTGTCGCGGTGGTTTCTGGCCAGGCTTGTCCAAATCAGGTTTTCGTAATGCCGCATTGTGGATAGCCCCCGAATGCCCGAGGTTACTAGCTGCTGCCCGGGCTGGGGCAGGGCGTCAAAATGTCGCATTCCCGGCCTCGGGGGGCTATTCCTACTCCCCTGTACGACCTTCCGCTCATTTGGATAGCGGGCAGCTTCTGCGGGACCTCATTCGCCGCCCAGAGGGGAGTCACCTCGGACAAAAAGGACTTAACCCCTCAAGCCGGAGCCGCCAATTCCTAATTTGGACAGCCACGGTTACTGACCGTCGACTCCCCATCCGATACACTCCGGCGGCCTGAGGCCACTGCTACACCCAATTGAAATCGTACCCGCTACCTACTTCTTCCCGTCTTCCAACACCGGCGGCAAAAGCCCTTTGCCCATTAACGCGCCCAGCAACTCCACCGGAACCGGGAAGACCACGGTCGTATTCTTTTCCGTCCCGATTTCCACCAACGTCTGGAGATACCGCAGGGTGATGGCGACGGGTTCCTTGGCGATAACGGCGGCGGCTTCGGCGAGTTTTGCGGACGCCTGGTATTCGGCGTCGGCGTGGATGATTTTCGCGCGGCGCTCGCGCTCGGCTTCGGCCTGGGCGGCGATGGCGCGCTGCATTTCCTGCGGCAAGTCCACCTGCCGCACTTCCACCTTGGTCACCTTGATTCCCCAGGGCTCGGTGTGCTCGTCCAGGATGGATTGCAGCCGGCTGTTAAGTTTCTCGCGCTGGGAGAGCAGATCGTCCAGCTCCACTTCGCCCAAAACCGAGCGCAAGGTGGTCTGCGCCAATTGCTCGACGGCGTACCGGTAGTTTTCCAGCTCCACGAACGCCTGCTGCGCGCTGATTACCCGGAAATAAACCACGGCATTGACCTTTAATGAAACGTTATCCCTGGTGATGATGTCTTGTGGGGGCATATCCCACGCTACAACACGGAGGGAAACCCGCACCAGCTTGTCAAACGGCCACCAGATGAAGATCAGCCCCGGCCCTTTGTCCGGCCTCTGGAGGCGTCCCAGGCGGAAGACCACCGCCCGCTCATATTCCCGCAACACGTTTAAACACGATGAGACCCACATGAATACAATAACCAACCCAACGATGTAAGCCATAACCCACTCCTTGCCGCATTCCTGCGGCCTCGACAATTCACTTATCAGTTCAAAATCTCTTGCGGCCTCTTCAGCCGTCGTAATCGGCCCCGCCCGGATTTGGCGTAGGGGCGGTTCGCGAACCGCCCCTACTTGCTCCGTGACCAACCCGTTCCGCGCCGGGGTTGATTTGCATCTACTCCCCTCGCCCCCTTGGGGGAG
>PLWR01000656.1:0-11893 GCA_003165615.1 Acidobacteriota bacterium
TTGTCGATCAACTCCGTCGCGACGACCGTGGGGGCCTGACCTGGCATCCGGTCATGGCCGCGACTCTTACCCTTGACCATCGCGTTGCCGACGGCCTTGCCGCTGCCCAGTTCCTGCGCGATTTGAAAGCCCAACTCAACGCGATTTAGCCCGGACCTGTACTCGTGGTCCGCGCCTTTCACTTGCCATTGGAGACGAGCCGCGGACAAGACAGGTCGCGCCACATCTGCTCTGAGGACTTGTTTCCCGTTTTTCTCTGTGCCCTCCGTGCCTCTTAAAATCTCACACAGAGTTCGCAGAGGCTCCGTGGACTCTGTGTGAAACCTATTCTGGACAGAGAGGCCACAGAGAGCCCCGCCGGTTCTGGCTTCCAGAGCGCCGCTGACGTACAATGCCATGTTGGCGCGGCACTCGATTTTCTGGAGGGGGGTTCACGATGGAGAGGCGAGATTTATTGAAAGCTGCATTACTGGCCATCAGCGGCAACTTGCTGGCAGACGATACAAAAAAGGCGGGAGTTGTTTCCCCGAGTGGCTTTTCCGAGTCATTCCCTCCGCCCACCAACTTACCCACCGGCAAGCTGAAGGTTCAATACATTCGCGAAGATATTCCCTCCTTCCAAGTTCCGGTGGCACAAGGCGCGCGCTACGTTGACACCGTACCGGACACGTTGGACATCGCCGAGAGAGCGAAGTTGTGCATCAATACCATGACTTCCATCGCCGATGGCAATGCCGACCAGGAAGTGTATTGGCTGACCACTTTTTACCAGAACCCGCCGGTGATGCGCCATGACTTCAGCGACTGGGTGCAGAGTGTGGAAGGAATGATGGAAGCTCTGCCGCTGGTTCGCGTGGCAACAGGAAGCACCCAAAACGCTCACGTTGATGCCGAGTGGATGCGCGTCCAGCTCAAGACCATTGGGCCCGATGGGCTGGTCTATCTTCCCTTAAGGGGCCGGCCGTGGAGTTTGCAGAGCGTTCCGCGCGCTTATGAAGAGCCGGTTTGGAATGCTGACGGCGCCACGGTTGGCATGAACGACCCTTCGGTGACCCAATTGGGAAGTGTCGAGTCATCCCATCGTGCCATTGCCACAATGACGGTTTACTACCTGCGCGACAAGAATCCCATTTGGAAAGCGGCCATCGAAAGAATGATCCTGCGCCTCAACGAACTTGCCGTGGACCGCGGCGACTATGCGTACTTCCCCGCCGGAAGTTTTCTGCCCGGCGGCAGGTATGATCCGAGTTCCCCCATGCCCACCGGCATCATGGCGGAAGAGCTCAGCGGACGCATCATTCAAGGCCTGGCCCAGTATTATCAAGCCACGGGCTTCGAACCTGGGCTGCGCCTCGCGCGAAAGTTGATGAATTACCTTCGCTACCACGCCCAGTATTACGAGCCCGGCGGCGCATGGCTTTTCAGCGCAATTGAGAAAAAGTGGGAAAGGGGAAGTTGGAATGTCGACGCCCTGGTGCACGGAGGGCACGGCCACGGCCACGGGATTGGCCTGATATCGGCGCTTGAATATGGAATCGCCGCGAACGATAAGGGGACGATCGACTTTGTGAGGGGCGCCTACGAGTGGGCAAAGTCGAATTACAGCTCCCCGTCAATCGGGTTCTTCCCCGAATGGTTCATGCCGCATTTCGACGTCTGTGAAACCGATACGATTGCCGACATGCTGGCAATGGCCCTGAAGATGAGCGCCGCGGGAGTGGCCGATTACTGGGACGATGCCGACCGTTGGACGCGCAATCACTTTGCCGAGTCGCAGATCACCAGCACGGAATGGATCAATCGCCTGGCAGAGCGGTCGCCTAAGAAGCCCGTGGCTTGGAACGAAACGGGCGATCGCGTGGCGGAACGAAGCATCGGCGCCTTTGCCGGCTGGTCCACCGGGAACGATTTCGGCGTGGAAACGCCCAAGCATCCGCGCTCCATCCAGCACTGCTGCACCGGGAACTCATCAAGGACGATGTATTACATTTGGCAGCATATCCTGACTTATGACCAGGGGCGGCTGCGCATAAACCTGCTGCTGAACCGGGCTTCCGAGTGGGTGGATATCTGTAGTTACATTCCCTATGAGGGAAAAGTCGAATTGGTCGTAAAAAAGCCACTCAGCGATGTGCTGGTACGCGTCCCCGAGTGGGTGCCGGCGAACAGTCCGGACGTGGTGGCAAACACCAAGACGGGGAACCACCCGATCACCTGGGAAGGCCGTTACCTGAATCTGGGGAGCGCGAGCCCCGGCGAGATGCTTACGGTGACATTCCCGATTTCAACCCGCAAGACCACGGAAACAATCGGGGATGTACTTTACACCCTGGAATTCAAAGGCAACACCTTGATCAGCATCGATCCGCCGGGCAAAAACGGGCCTCTCTACGAGCGTGCCTATTATCGCGCCTCTCAGGCGCCTATGCGCAAAGTGGAGCGCTTTGTTCCTGACGAGCCCGTCAAATGGTGAGCGTAGTAGCGCCGACCTTGAGGTCGGCATTTGAGTGCTGACCTCAAGGTCAGCGCTACATTGCAGGGGTCGTCGCGGCGACCGTTCGGTCTAGGGCCAGCGCCGCTGCCCCCTGCTGAACGGGCAGGGCAAGCCCAGTCACTAGCAAACAAGCGCGCCTTACCACACAATCGTCTCGTCAGGTACGAAGCGGCTGACCTTTCGCAGGGGGGCGCGGTTCGCCCGGTAGCAGGCACGTTGATACAGGGGGCCGACTTTGCCGGGGGGATCGATGGTGGTCACGGTGTTGCCCTTGATGGTCAATGTGTAAGGAACGTCGCCAATGGTTTCCTTTACCGTACGTTCTGCGATGGGGAAAGTCATCACCAGCTTTTCACCCGGATGGGCAAATCCGGCATTCACGTATCGCCCTTCCCAGCGCACATTCCGTGGAACGCCGTTCATCTTGCAGAGCACTCCCCTGCTGCCGCTCGTGATCCACTCCGGCACGCGCACCAGTACCCGTTGACAGGGCTTCTTGATTTTCAGATCGACCCGCCCCTCATAAGGAATGTGGCTGTGAACATCTGCCCAGTGAGAAGCTCGATTCAGAAGCAAATTGACGCGTAAATCCTCGCCTTTTCGGTCCAAGATGCCCTGCCAGATGTAGTACAGCGTGCGCGCGGAATTGCCCAGGCAGCATTGTTGGATGCCAATCGTGTTGGCAAATTCATTGCCGCTGGCCCATCCGGCAAATGATCCGCGAAGCCGCTCCACCAGCCGGTCGGCTGTCTCGTTGGATGCCACGGGTTGCGTGGGCTGAGTCTTGGCGAATTCGTAAATCCAATCACCATCCACAAGCTGTTGTTCCGCGAACGTGTTGCGAACCCAGCGGTCCACGTCATCCCAATAGTCGCCCGCTCCAGCCTGAGTGAGCTTCAGTGCGATCGCAATCATATCCGCGACCTCACAGGACTCGCAGGCGAGGTAGCGATTGTTGATAATGAGTTCGGGGAAGAATCCCACCAGGGGCGATCCCTGAGTTCTGGCCCATTGGTAACTTGAATTCACAAATTCCAGCGCGGTCTGATCCTTCACGGCGGCGGCGTATTCCAGCATGCTGAGCAATCCGATGGTGTGATTATGGAAGTGTCCGCCGAAAGGTGCGTCCTTGGCCTCCGGGTAATTCCTCTTCATGCGCTTCGAGGTCATCAGATCTTTTCGCTCGTTCGGTGAGAAGAGGAATCGTCCTTGGGCGTCGTAATACTCGGCGTGCCCCATGCCAAAGGCCGTGAGGCCCGCGGCCAATTTTTGCGCCGGCTCGTAGCCGGTGACTTTGTAATATTGCGTCAGCCCCTGAATCAATCGTATGTTGCCGTAATCGACGGCGTCCCAGCCGGTGGGCATGGGCGCGTCCGGGCCGCACCTCGCAAAGGGTTCAAAAGCCCAGTTGGGAAGGTAGGTAAAGTCGCTCCGCTCCACCGCCAATGCGGAAAGGCGCTGAATCATGCGCTCGATGGTTTGTGTCCAAACCGGGTTCTGATCGTGAAGGTAGTAGACGGTCATCGTACCGATGATTCGCCCGCATTTCGATGGCGTAGTGGCCAACACCAGTGAGGGGTCGTCGATCCCTTTGATGCTGCCATCCGCCATCCAAACCTTGTGAAAACTCCACGGATTGAGCCTGCTCCAGGGAGTTCCATTAAGAACTTCGTAGATGAGACCGTCCGGGCCGATGCTGGCCAGGTTCACGCGCTCCCACACCGCGTCCACCTGCGCGTTGAGGTTGCTTCCCGTCGCCAGGCGCAGCAGGGGGAGCGCCTCCATAAATCCCTCGCAACTCGCCACCCAGTCGTTGTGATCGTGCATCATGATGGCAGGGTTGCGGAAAAACTGGGCTTCCCAGTACACCTCGTAGTCATACTTCGGGTCCGTAATGCCTGTCATGGCATTAATGGCCAATTCGGACCGGGTGGCGATGTCGAGTGTGTCGGGGACCGTGTCTTCATACCGCTTACCAGGATACGGGGCGATCTCGAGGGCGGGGATGTTCTTTTGCGGGTAATCAACCGTCAGCCTGGGGCTGGGGTTCGTGTCTGCGTCCGCAGGGAACGCCAATCCAGTTTTCAAGGTGGAACTGCCCAAGGCCACCAACGAGCCCTTTATGAAATCGCGCCTATTCACCATGATGAATACCCTCTTGAGAAGCGGTCATCGCCAGTGACTCATCAAGCATAACCCGGATTTCTCTTCCCGATTGTACGCTCCCCGGGGCTCCCGCATCCCCCCCTTTTTTGACCTCTTGCCCGTTCTCTTCTTGTCATCGACGGCGCGGTGTGCTACGGTCATGGGGTGGGGAGAATGCGATTTCCTGCAATCGAATCGCGGCTTCTCACGTGTTAACTAAATAATAAGCTGAGGTCACACGCTCAGATTCAACCCCGGCAGCATGGGTAGGAATGGAAGTCCGATTCCCCAGTGATGAACGCCCGCCCGCTTGGAAGACAGCATTCCTTCAGTATGTCATTGCCGCAACCTTCCTGGTTTTGTTGGTGGGATATTGGCGGCTGCAAATTGGACAACACCAGCAGTACATGGATCTCGCGGAACGCAACCGCATCCGCAACCTTCCCGTCATCGCGCCGCGCGGGCGCATTTTGGACCGGGACGGCCGCATCCTGGCTGACAACTTTCCGGCCTTCAGCGTGCTGCTGATGCGCGAGTCGGCAGCCTCGCTGTCGCCCGATCGCGTGGCAGGAATCGCCCGCGGGCTGCAACTTGACCCCGAGGAACTCCGTGGCACCCTGCAACGCACGGCCAACCTGCCGCGCTTCCAACCCGTGCTTTTGAAGCAAGCCGCGACGCTCGAAGATATCTCCTTCCTCGAATCCCACCGCGTGGAATATCCCGAACTCGACCTGATCCAGGTGCAGCAGCGGCTCTATCCCAAGCATCAGGTGGCCGCGGCGCTGCTCGGGTATGTGGGGGAAGTTCCCGAGGAAATGATCGCCAAGCTCGGCTCCAACTACCGGCCGGGGGATGTGGTGGGAAAGTTCGGCGTGGAAGCCGCGTACAACAAGATTCTCTCCGGCCATGATGGCATGCGGCGGGTGGTGGTGAATAGTCGGGGACAAGAAGTGGGGGTGCTGGGGACCATCAACGCACTCAATGGTAACGACCTGCGCCTGACCCTCGACCTGGACCTGCAAATGGCGGCAGAAGCTTCTTTGGGCGACCATGCGGGCGCGGTAGTGGCCCTGGACCCACGCACCGGCGAAGTTTTGGTAATGGTCAGCCATCCGTCGTTTGACCCCAATGATTTTGCCAAGCGCATCGACCCCAAGGAATGGAACGAACTCATGAGCGATCCCATGAAGCCGCTGATGAATAAGTCCATTCAAGCGCAGCTTGCCCCGGGTTCGGTATTCAAGATCGTGATGGCCACCGCCGCCCTGGAGACGGGGACGGTCACACCCGATTACATTGTGCACTGCGCGGGCGCCGTCACGATTTACGGACACCTCTATCACGACTGGGTGTTCGAGAAACATAGGTCTCACGGCGCCGTAGACATGCACAAGGCTATCCGCGAATCCTGCGACGTGTTCTTTTACACCGTAGGGAAGATGCTGGGAATTGACAAGATTGTCTATTTCGCCAAGGGCCTGGGCTTGGGGGCGCGGACGGGCATCGACTTGCCCTCCGAGGCGTCGGGATTGATTCCCTCTCCGGAGTGGGTGCAACGCGTTTTCAAGCGCAAATGGTACGCGGGGGAAACGATTTCGGTGGCCATTGGCCAAGGCGCTGTCTCCGTCACGCCTCTTCAGCTTGCCCATACGATTGGGGGCATCGCCATGGGCGGAGTCTTTCATCGACCCCACGTGGTGTTTCAGGACCAGTTACGGGCGCTCGGCGAGGATCCTCCCGAGACCTCCCCGCACGACTTCCCCCTAAGCGAGGATACTCTTGCGGCGGTGAAATCGGGTATGTGGGCCGTAGTGAATGAGGGCGGAGGTACGGGCGGCGCCGCACGCAGCCCGGGAATCGAGATCTCCGGGAAGACGGGCACCGCACAGGTGGTCAGCCAGACATTGGAACAGTCAGCGAAGAGTTCTGAATACAAGAGCACGGCTTGGTTTGTGGGGTATGCGCCGCCCGACAAGCCGGAGATCGTGGTGGCGGCGCTGGTCATGCGAGGTGAGCACTCCGCCGTGGCCGTGCCCATTGTGCGCGAGGTCATCAAGGCCTACTTCGACAAAAAGCTTGGGCCCAAGCCCCCTAACAATCAGATGGAAACCCAGGTGAGGGTGCTGAGCCAGTTGGGACCTGCGACCTCGCCGGAGCCACTCAGGTCTGCTTCCAGGCAGTAGCACCGCGCGGTGGGGCATCAAGAGCAAGGCAAAAGGCCAAGGGCAAAAGTCAGAAGTTAAAAGCCGTACGTTCCTGGATGTTTACCAAAGGAACAAGAAATTACGGTATGGCAATGAAGGGTTGAGAATTGGGCAGACGATTCCGAATGAGCGACATCGATTGGCTCCTGCTGGCTCTGGCGCTGGCCATTGCCGCCATTGGGGTTGTGGAAATCTACAGTACAACCCTTCATTCGCCCCTGGCGGGTCAGTACAAGAAACAAATCTATTGGCTCATCCTGAGTTGCGTTTTGGCTCTGATTGCGAGCCGGCTCGACTACCACATGGTTATCGAGCAAATCCCGTGGCTCTATGGGGTTTCGTTGGTGCTTTTGGTGGGACTGCTCGTCGCCGGTCACTCCATTGCCGGCACCCGCCGGTGGCTGCAATTAGGGCCCATGAGTTTCCAAGTGTCAGNNGGGATCTTCGCCGGAATACCGGCAGTCCTGGTGGCTTTGGAACCCGACTTGGGCACTGCATTGACATTTATCCCGATTGTCGCGGCTGGTGTTCTCTTCGCGGGAATCCGTGTGCAACACATCGCCGTCTTGTGCCTGATCGGAATCCTTTCGTTACCGGTGGGGTGGCACTTCCTCAGACCCTACCAGCGCGAGAGAATAATGACCTTCGTGCATCCCACACAAAATACTCAGAGCTCCAGTTACCAAGTAACCCAAACCAAGATTGCCATAGGCTCGGGCGGCTTTTGGGGAAAAGGATTGGGCAATGGCACGCAGAGCCGGCTGGGATTCATCCCTGTATCCCACGCTGATTCTATTTTCGCCGCCTTCGCCGAAGAACAGGGATTTGTCGGAACGCTACTCGTTCTGCTGTTGTATTTTGCTCTACTCTTGCGTTTGCTGGATGGTGCGCAGATGGCTCCTGACCGCGCTGGGGCTTTCCTTCTCATTGGGTTAGCCGCGGTACTGTTTTTTCAAGTTGTTATCAACACGGGGATGATGATTGGGGTGCTCCCGATTACCGGAATCCCCTTGCCGCTCATGAGTCAGGGCGGCTCCTCCTTGCTCTTCACGTTCCTGGGCCTGGGATTGGCGATGAGCGTGAGGGCCAGGCGATATGTGAATTGAAGTCAGCATTATGCCCGCTGGGTAAGGGTTCGCATATTCCCGCCGAGCGGTTCGGTAGATTGAGCGATTTGCCGGCAAGATTCAGACGCAGGTCGCAAGCCGGGTGATGCCAATGAGTCTCGCGCCTGGAAGCGCGTCTTGGAAATCCTCCGGCGCCGATATTTATCCGGCCGAGGTCAGAGCAGTCCGTCCCTGCTAATTGGGACACCCGGTCGTTTGGAACGTTGTTGGTCGATCTCCGTCAGATGACGGATTGATTCCCTGGCGTTCCGGAAAAAGGAGTTTCCATGTCTAAGGAGATGTATATTTCCTCGTCTCCTCACGAGACGAAAGTGGCCGTGTTGGAAGACGACCAATTGGTCGAGGTGTATTTCGAGCGGGATACCGATGTGGGCCTGGTAGGCGGTATTTACAAGGGGCGCGTCAGTCGCGTCCTCCCCGGCATGCAGTCGGCGTTTGTGGATATCGGCCTCGAACGTGACGCTTTCCTCTACGTTTCCGACTTCTTCTTCGAGGACCAGGAAGAGTACGACAAGGTCTTCGAAGAAGCGGAAGCGCGCGCCACCAAATTCACTACACAGCAGGCAGGCGCCGCCGCGACCACGGCAGCCCCGGTGGCTCCCGTGGTGATAGAGCCACCCGCGCCCGTTTTCGCCGAAGTTGCTCCGCCTCCTGTATCGCCGCCGGTAGCGCCTCCCCCCGTGGAGCCACCCGCCGCCACGGTTGCGCCACCCACTCAGTTCGCCGCCCCCCCAGCCTCCCGGGAATCCCACGACCGTCGGCCCTTTGATCGGCGTGGTCGCCGACGCCGGCACCGTGGTCGGCCCGAATACGGCGACACCCGTCCGGGCGACCGCCGGGTCCCGCCTCCGACTCACCACGAAGAGCCGCCTGCGGAATCCCAAGCGTTTGAAATCCTGCCGGGCGAATCTTTGGCAAAATACAGCCATCCCAATTCGGCGCCAGTTGAAGAAACCGAAGTTCCGGATGCCACGCTCCCGGAAGTTCCCGGAGAGGGGTACGTGAGCGCGGAGGAAGACACATTTAGCCAGAAAATGTCAGAGCATGGTGCCCTAAATGAGCCCGCTCCGGGTGCGCCGCTCGATCTGTCTGCAAATCCGCCCCATGCAGCCGAAAGCATAGGCGAGGCTGTGGAACTCGATACCACTATTGTTGCCGAGGCGACCCCCGAGCTGCCGCGAGACGAGGACACCGTCATTGTTGCCGATGTTACGACGCCGTTTGCTCCAGGGGCACTTTACTCCGCCAGTTCCTCTGCGGCGGCGGAAAGCGCCCCTGCCGATGTTGCCGCGGCGCCAGTGCAAGCTGCAACGGTCGAGCCCGCCGCACCCGCGCCGGTCAGCCCTGCAGTTGAACCGGTAGCTGTCGCGGACAACGCTGCCTCAGCAATATCCTTTACGGCGGAAGTGGCCGCGTCCTATACCCCGGACGGAGTTTCTGGGCCTTCTTCCCGAGAAGCTGAGCCGAAAAATGTGGCGAAGGTGGAACCCTCACCTGAAGTCGACCATAGGACGGTTGCAGCACTAGCCGCACCCGAATTTGCCGAAGCCGCTCCTGAATCGCCCTCTGAACGTGCTGAGCTCAACGTTTTGGAGGACGACTCCGAAGGCGAAGAGGAAAATTTGGAGGAGGCCGAGTTGCTTGCAGAAGCCTCCGAAGGTGAACTCGACGACGAGGGCGAACTGCCTGCCGAAGCTGAGGGCGAAGGTCAGTCCGAAGCGGCGGAATCCACGACGGGAGACGCTCCCGCTGGCGAAGCACCTGGCGACCCCGGCGATCGCACCTACACTTTGCGTGAACCCAACCAGCGCCCGCGATTTGCCCCGCGCCGCCGGCGTGGCCGCCGTGGTGGCCCGGGCGGAGGTGGTGATCGCGGTCCGCGCCGCCCGGAGGGCCGTCGCGAGCCACAGCGCTCCGGCGGTAATCATCATCCCGTACAGATTGCCGAAGTCCTGAAGGAAG
Source organism: Acidobacteriota bacterium (assembly GCA_003165615.1). The sequence continues at coordinate 9,933 of PLWR01000656.1, forward strand.
GCCAGGAAATCCTGGTGCAAATCGCCAAGGAGCCGCTGGGCACCAAAGGCGCCCGCATCACTTCGCACGTGGCTCTTCCCGGACGCTACCTGGTCTACATGCCCACCATCGACCACATTGGCGTCTCGCGCAAGATCTCTTCCGAAGAGGAACGCCTGCGCCTGCGCAACATCATTCTGGAAAATAAAGGACCGCTCACCGGAGGCTTCATTGTCCGCACCGCGGGCCAGGGCCGCTCGGAAGAAGAGTTCAAAGCCGACCTGAAGTTCCTCTCCACGCTTTGGGCCGAGATCCGTTCCAAGCACGATCGCCTGAAGGCGCCGGCCCTGATCCACCGCGACCTCGACCTGGTACAGCGCCTGCTGCGCGATCTGTTGACGCCCGACTTCAAGTGCGTGCGCGTCGACAGCGAAATCGACTACGAGCGCGTGCTGGATTTTGTGAACCGCTGCCAGCCCGCTCTGGTGGGCAAAGTCAAGCTCTACAGCCGCGACACGCCTTTGTACGAGGAGTTCGGCATCCAGGCGGAACTCGATAAGGCGCTCAAGCCCAAGGTCTGGCTGAAGTCCGGCGGCTACATCGTCATCAATCAAACCGAGGCGCTGGTGGCGGTGGACGTCAACACCGGCAAGTTTGTCGGCAAGACCAACCGGCTGGAAGACACTATCGTCAAGACCAACGTTGATGCGGTCAATGAGATCGTGCGCCAGGTGCGCCTGCGCGATCTGGGCGGCATTATCGTGATTGACTTCATCGATATGGACGAGCGCANNAGAATCGCGCCAAGGTGGTGCAAGCCCTGGAAGAAGCCTTACGTTCTGACCGCGCCCCCACCAAGGTCATCGCCTTCAACGATTTTGGTTTGGTGGCGGTAACCCGCAAGCGCGTCAAGCAATCGCTGGAACGGACCCTCTGCGTGCCGTGCAATTATTGCACCGGTTCCGGCTGGGTGAAATCCGTCAATACCGTCTGCAACGAAATCCTGGCGGAAGCCCGCAAGATGGCCAAGGGAATCGATGGCAACGTCCTCACGTTGCGCGTCAATCCGGAAGTCGCCAAGGCGCTGAAATCGCGCGAAGGCAGCCTGGTCTCCGAACTCGAATCCATGACCAGGAAAGACGTCATCATCAAAGGCGACCCCACCGTCCATCAGGAGCGCTTCGAGATCTACTAGCCGTGGCGATTCGCGGGTGAGGGATTTTCTCACCCGCGAATTTCGCCGGCCCATGCTCAACCTTCATTGTGGATAAAGGGCACATGCCCGCCAATACCAGGTTCATTCTGCGATAAACGAATTTCCCTGAACTTTTGCAAGCTTCGCTGAGCAACATGGTTAAGGGCCTGTTGCCTGCTGCTGGGTGCGGCTCCGGCTCCTGACTCGTCAATTTTGCCCATGTCCAGACAAATAATCTGGACAAATAATCCAGCTAAATCGTCCAGGCAAAATATCCCGAGGTGGAGCGGGGGCTCAACAAGAAAGAGTTCATCCTCCAGGACGTTTACGCATTTGCGGCGTAACTGCAAGAGCTGCACCCGGGCAACCGGCACGTGCCCGAGAAAATCCGGCAGCAATTACAGGTCTTGCGCGACCTGGGTTTTGTGGAATTCCTCGGGCGCGGGCGCTACCGCGGATTGTAGGGGTCGCCGCAGCGACCGCTCGGCCGCACCAGCGGTGTAGCGCTGACCTTGAGGTCAGCACTTGCCGACATCAAGGTCGGCGCTACTGTTTCTTACCGCAGGGTGTGAGGCGCGGCTCTTTGAGGTCATGAACGATGCCGCCTTCAAGTACCGACCAATTTGCGTCATAACAGCCGGCCTGGTGATATGTGCCTTCGTGATATTGCAGGAGTGTTATGCCGGATTGCGTGGCCGAACCGTGCATGGCGATGACGATATCGCTACACTGCTGTCCAAATTAGCGAGCGCTCGGGGCATTTGACGGGGCTTCGCCCCGCTGCTGT
>PLWR01000656.1:11920-24163 GCA_003165615.1 Acidobacteriota bacterium
AAGCCGCAGGTCGCCATTCAATGGCCTGACCATAATTTGGACACGTCTGATATCGCTAAACCCGTTGGTACGGCCCTTCTCAACGGTGAAAGACTGGATGGTCTCTCTTGGTGCCCTGGGGTCTTGGTGGTTCATCTTGTTTTTGCGCTCAAGGCACCAGCACGATTTTTCCGTAGGCGCCGGGTTCCATGATGGCGCGGTGGGCTTGGGGGGCATCCGCCAAGGGCAGTTCCTTTCCCACCACCGGGCGCAGCGAACCGTTTTCGAGGCCGGCCACGATTCCCGCGTGAATGCTCGCCAGTTCATCGCGGCTGGCATTCCACAGCGTCATTCCCAAAACCGCGGCGTCGCGGCGCATAATCTCGCGCGGGTTGATCTCAATGTTGCCGCGATTGCCGATCACCACCACGCGCCCCTTGGGGGCAAGCACCGTAAGGTCCCTGGCCAGATTCAGGTTGGCCAGCATCTCCAGAACTACATTCACGCCCCGGCCACCCGTGAGTTTAATCAAATCGTCAACATAACCCGGGGCGTGATGGTCAAGCACGTGATGCGCGCCTTGCGCGGCCACCAATCCGCGTCCACGCTCCGTGCCTCCTGTGCCAATCACCGTCAACCCCGCCGCACGCGCCAATTGCGTGGCCGCCACACCCACGCCGCCGCTGGCGCCATGGATCAAAACCGTCTCCGCCGGCTTACCGTGCGCAATCTGGAATAAGGCGCGGAACGCCGTGGCGTAGGGAACGTTAATGCCCGCCCCCTGCGCGAAAGTCACGTTGTGCGGCAGCGGATGCACCTGCCACGCCTCCGCCAGGGTTTGTTCGGCATAAGCCCCGGTAAGCGTTCCCCCCACGTACACGCGGTCATCCGGGGCAAAACCCACGACGCCCTCTCCCACTGAGTCCACTATCCCCGCCGCATCGCTTCCCGGCGTGTAAGGCAGGGGAGGCTTGATGGCATAGGATCCCAGGCGAATGTAGTTTTCGACCGGGTTCACGCCCACCGCTTTCACCCTCACCACCACCTGTCCCGGGCCCGCTTTCAGATCAGGGACGTCCTCCAACTTCAGCACTTCCGGACCGCCGAATTCATTGACGCGTATGGCTTTCATCATTGCCTCCTAAGCAAGGTAGCGCTACAGGCTTTGCCTCCTAGGTCTTCAGTCCTGACTTCACCGCCGCGACTCGCGCCACGGCGGACCAATCCAAATCTCCCCATCCCTGCGCGATGCCGCTGATCAGATTGTCGCGAATCAGGCTGGCGATGGGCATGGGCGCTTCCGCCTCGTCTGCCGCCGCCAGAAGCAAGCGCATGTCTTTCAGCCCCAGGCGGAGTTTGAAACCGGCGGGTTCGTAACGCTGCTCGGCAATAATCTTCCCATAGTTCTCATAGACGGGCGATTGAAAGAACGAGCCCACCATGATTTCCAGAAAAATCGCGGGGTCAACGCCGGATTTTCGCAGCAGGGCGAAGACTTCGCCCAAAGTCTCCAACATGGAAGCGATCAGGAAATTGCCCCCGAGCTTTACGGTGTTGGCCGCCGGGGCGTCAGCACCAATCACAAAGAGTTTGCGACCGATGGCCTCAAGCGCCGGACGGCAGCGCTCCACCGCTTGCGGCGGGCCCGCCGCCACCACGATCAAGCGCGCTGCCTGGGCGGCGTCCGGACGTCCAAAAACCGGGGCGGCAAGGAAGGACTGTTGGCGTTCCTGGTGAGCGTCCGCCAGTCGACGGGAGAGGTTCGTGCTGATCGTGCTGTGGGAAATATGGACGCCCCCGCGCGGCAGGCCCTCCAGAATTCCGTGTTCGCCAAACACCGCGCCTTCCACCGCGCCGTCATCAGCCAGCATGCTTGCGACCACACCGGAAGCGCACGCCTGCGCCGGAGTCTCCGCCAAGGCCGCCCCCGAACTCACCAACGCCTCCGCGCGTTTACGGGTGCGATTGTAAACCTTCAAGGCGTGGCCCGCCTTGATCAGATTGCGCGCCATCGGCTCGCCCATTGCCCCCAGGCCTATGAATCCCATTTCCATGGTCTATTCTCCTTTTGGCTGTCGTACCTAATTTACCACTCGCGCGGGTTTCTCACCACGACGGAACGCAGGTAGCGTCCTCGCAGAGGTTGCTGAAAAAATCATCGGCACTGTCATTCTGAGGAGCCGGCAGGCGGTCCTGAGCTTAGCGAAGGAAGAATCTCGCGTGGCCTTGAAAACGCTCAGAGCTAGATCCTTCGCTGCTGCTCAGGATGACAGCATTGGGGCGCTTTTCCGCAAATTACTGAGCGCTGCATAATACAGTNNCAATTTCGCAGCGCTCAGTAGGACAGCACCACTTTGCGCCACCGCTACTTAAAGTGGGCCAATTGCGGTAGAATGAAAACTCCAGGGTTTACGGACACGGAGAGAGTCTCCGGTAATTGAAGACCGGCATGAAAACGCCAATGCGCAAGGCATCATCAGGTGAAGGCCGGGGCAGGAAAGCAAGGAGAGGGTGGAAAGCAATTTCCGCCGTCCTGACATGGGCCGCGATTGCCGCGGGAACAGGGACGCTCCGCGCTCCGGCTCAACAAGCTACCACCCCTGCGGCGCCCGCTGCGGCGGTGGACACCACGCGTCCAGGGGCAATATCACCTTCCGAGAAAACGCCACCGATTCACGCCAACGTCGAACTCGTCAACGTCCCGGTGACGGCTTTGAACAAACGTGGCATGCCGGTCATTGACCTTAACATGGAGGACTTCCAGGTATTTGAAGACGGGGTGGAGCAGAAAATCACTCACTTCGACCGCGAGACTCAAACGCCGCTGCGCATCGGTTTGATCGTCGACACCAGCAATACCGCGCGCAGCCGATTGGAGTATGAAAAAGAAGCTGCCAGCGAATTCATATACCTGGTCCTGCGCAATGGAAACACCAAGAACCAGATCTTCCTCCAGACCTTTGACGCGTCCAGTTCCATCGTCCAGGACTTTACCAACGACCCCGATGTGCTCAATGAAAAGGTCCAGGACCTCAAGTCGGGGGGCGGCAAGGCTCTCTACGATGCGATTTATCTTGCCTGCCGGGAGAAAATGCGGAACACGGGCCCGGCGGAAGAAATGCGGCGGGTCTTAATCATCTTGAGCGATGGCTTGGACGCGCAGAGCCAGCACACGCTGGATCAGGCCGTATCGATGTCGCGCATATCTGAGACCATGATCTATACCGTGGGCACAGCCGCCTATGGTTTCGAGAATCCCGGGGACAAACTCCTCGAAGACCTCTCCGCCGAAACGGGTGGCTACCCAACCTTCCCCCTGCGCGTATCCACGGGCACCGACTACGAAACGGGTTTCATGTCCCACGGACAGGTGGGGGACACGTCCCAAAACAAAGGCTTGGGGGCGGAGACCGGGCAGTTTTCCGCGGGGCGATTGGTCCACCTGGCGGACGCGCTGCAAACCATCAGCCGGAATTTGGACGAGCAATATTCGATTGGCTATCGGCCCTTGCGCGATGCCCTTGACGGAACTTACCGGAACATTAAAGTTGTAACCCCACACCGTGGCGTTACCCTGCGTTGGAAGCCCGGGTACTTTGCCACGGCGCAGTGACGGACGCTGGTTTCGGTTCCAGGCAAAAGGCTTTTTCCGCTCCGCCGGAAGTTGCGCCTCTTTCACCCTTAAATGGAGAACCTCATGAGCGATGCTTCTGCCCTGCTGGCACAACTGCGTGGCCTGCGCGCCATCGACCTCAGCCAAACGCTGGAGGAACACATGCCGAGTTTTCCCACGCACGCGATGTTCTTTCACAACCTTTGGCACTCTTATGAGCACGGCGGCCGTTCACTAAGTTATCAACTATCGATGCATGAGCATAATGGGACGCACGTGGATGCTCCCGCTCACTTCCTCAGCAATGCCAGGCCGGATGCCTACGTGACGATAGAGCGCGTGCCCCTCGCCCAACTGTTGGGCCGCGGCGTGCGCGTGGATTGCCGCGGCGCCAAAGCCGGTGAATATGTTTCGAATACCCATCTGCAAGCATGGGAGGGAAGTCACGGCCCACTCCAGGCGGGAGATATTGTCCTTTTTGATTTTGGTTGGGCGGCGAACTGGAAGCTGCGCCCGAATCATCAGCCCTACATTGAAAACTGGCCGGGAGTCAGCAGGGACGCGGCGGAGTATCTGCTATCGAAATCCGTGGCTGCCATCGGCGTGGACACTCTCTCGCCTGATCCGCCGGAGGCCCTGCGCACCCAGCCCATTCATCCCCTCGTTCTGGAGAAGCAAGTATTGATCATTGAAAATTTGTGCAATCTGGAACAACTTCCGGATTTCTTCCTCTTCCTCGCCCTCCCCCTCAAAATCCGCGGCGGGTCCGGCTCGCCCCTGCGCGCCGTGGCACTGGTTTAGATCTGCAGCATGGGACGATTGGACGGAGGCCCCGCGGTGTAAGCCGGGAGATCAATCTGGATTGGAATTACCTGCGGCGCCCATCATTGCGATTCCACCAGCAACTCGCCGTTTTCGATACGCACGTCCTTGATGAATTCAGGCAGGCGCAAGCGCTCGCGGGTCTCAGGCGAATCGAACTGTCTTGCCAAAATGCGCTGGAAGGCCGGCGCGGGAATCGGCAGGCTTCCCAATTTCGCAGCCGAGGGCTGAATTTGGAGCCTGCCCTCGACGACGCCCAGCGTGCCGGCCATGGTCAGATAGAGTGCTTTCCCGCTGGCATCCAACGTGAAGACTCCTACAAACTCGTCGCCCTGCAAATGCACGGAGGCGGCCTTGAGCACCACGGTCCCCCCGTTGGGCGGGCTTTCGTCCAAACCCTGTTGCAACTTTGAAGTCAGTTCGGCTTCGGTGATGTGGGTGGTTTGCAAAGTGCCTTGCTGGTGAGCCTGCGCGAGTGCCGCAATCTTTTCATCGAAGGATTTTACGTCCTGCTCACTGACGGGAACCAAGGGGGCGCTGGGCGCTCGCAACGCCACCAGTACGGCGATGAGGGCCAGAGCAAGAATGCTCAAGGAAATAATCCGGGAAACTTTCTTCGCCATTCAAGGCCTCCCCCTCGAAGTGAATTTCCATTGCCGTTATTCGCGCACGGCCCGCGCAGGCAATAAGAGCGCCAACCCGGCGCCCACCAGCAACGCCAGACTGAGCACCGCGAAGGCATAGCGGAAATCACCCGTGCGATGGTACACAAACCCTACGGCCAATGGGCCGAAGTATCCGCCCAGGTTGCCCAAAGCATTCACCAATCCCATCGAGGATCCGGAAACCGAGCGCGGCAGGGTCTCCGTCGGAATCGCCCAGAAGGGCCCCAGTATTCCGTATGATCCCGCCCCCACCAGGGAGATCGCCACAAAACCCAGGGTGGGAGCGTGGCCCGTCAAGAGAATACAAGCCAACATGCAAGAGCCGCCCCATGCCATCCCAAAGGCAACGTGCAAACGCCGCTCATGATGCCTGTCGGAATGACGCGAGAGCAGGACCATGCCCATCGCCGTCACAATGTACGGAATTCCCGAGAGGATGCCCACCAGCAGATGGCTCATTTTCCGGGCATTTTCCAGCACCGAGGGAAGCCAGAACAGGTAGCCGTAATTTCCAATGTTCTGCAACTGGTTAACAACCACCATAACCAGCACGGTGGGTCTGAGCAAAGCCTTCCAGATGGGGGCGGGCTTGGCGGAATCGAGTTCGCAGGCTTCCTGGCGCAGGGTGGCGTTAAGGTAATCGCGCTCCTCGGGGGAAATCCAGCTCGCCTGCTTCGGATAGTCATCGATGAAGGCCCACCAGATGGCCAGCCATATGAAAGGCAAAGCGCCTTCGGCCATCAGCAGCACGCGCCAATTCCAATGGCCCAAAATCCATCCCGAAAGGGGAGACGAAACGATTACGGCGATAGGGAGGCAGAGCATCCAGTAGGCGTTGGCGCGCGCGCGCTCGCCCCGGGGGAACCAGTGCGAGAGCAGCACGATCACGGCAGGCCACACCCCGCCCTCCGCCACCCCCAGCAAAAGGCGCATCACCCAAAGTTGTTGCCAGGTGTGGACCAGGCCGCATCCGACGGAACAAAGTCCCCACATGACCAGACTGATGCTCACGAACCGTTTGGCGCTCCAGCGCTCGGCAAGGTGTCCTCCGGGAATTTGCAACGCCACGTAACCCCAGAAAAAAATTCCCGCCACGCCGCCGGCTTGCGTGGGGTTCATGTGGAGCTCGCGGCTCATGGAAGGAAGGGCCAATGAAACATTGGTCCGATCGATGAACGCGATCGTGTACATGATGAAGGAGACCGGGATGATGTGCAGCCAGCGTTGGGCGCGCATGGGGAGCAGTCTAAGCTCTGATACCTCGAAGCGGAAATCGGGCGTGTCAGGCGCCGGCGAGAGCGAAGACAGCGCGGGGCCTTGCTAAACTTCCGTCCCCCATGCCATCAATCTATTCGATGGGTTCGCAATCGCGGCGGCAGAATACCAGTAACCATGGGGTCTGCGCAATGCGCGGTGAAGATTGGGAGTGGAGCCATTTGCGATTGCGGGTGCTTCACGGTGCAGTCATTCCCACAAAGGCGGGAATGACCGGCGTTTCGAAAGGGATTCGATTCCAAATAACATCACCCAGAATTTGGAGTGACTTATTTTGGTGCACGCGGAATTATTCCTGAAGGGTCTGCGTTTGCGCCGCTTCCCATGCCAGCATGGCTCTCTTGCGAGCGGCGCCCCAGTGGTAACCGCCGATTCCTCCCGCCTTGCGGATGACGCGATGGCAGGGAATCAGATAGGCGATGGGATTCTTCCCCACCGCGCTCCCCACCGCGCGCGCGGCTCGCGCGCTGCAAACCGAAACGGCGAGATCTTCGTAAGGAACCACCGAACCCATGGGAATCTTCAGCAAGGCTTCCCACACCTTGACCTGGAAGTTGGTTCCGTGCAGCACCAGGGTGATGGGGCGGTTTCCATTTCGTTTTTCGCCGCCAAAAATGCGGCTAATGTAGGGTTGGGTGAACCGTGCGTTCTCGTCCCAGTGCGCCTCCGGCCAGCGCCCCTGGAAATCGCGGAGGATCGGAGCGCGACCGCCGGCCTCGACAAACCCCAGACCACAAATCCCCCGGTCGGTTGCCGCCAGCAGGCATTCGCCAAAAGGGCTGGGGTGAAAGCCATAGCTGATCCGGAGCCCCGCGCCTTGGGCCTTAAACTCCCCCGGCGTCATGGCCTCAATGTTGATGAACAGGTCGTGCAGCCGCCCGGGGCTGGAAAGGCCGGCATCGTAAGTGGCGTCGAGCACGCTGTGCGACTCGCCGAGCAAGCGCTTGGCATGTTCCAAGGTCAGGAATTGAATGAAGCGTTTGGGACTGATTCCTGCCCAACGCCGGAACAAGCGCTGGAAATGGAACTCGCTCAGGTTCACACTTTCGGCGACCTCGCGCAGTTCCGGTTGGCGATGATAGTTTTCTTCCAGGAAGAGAATGGCTTTTTCAATTCGGGAGTAATCTTCAATCTTGGGGTGCATGGCTTTACGGTCCTCCGTTTGATCCTGCACCATCTTGAGGCGATCGCGAACATTGAGCAACCCGATTCTTGCTCTTTTGCAAGGGAAAACGCCGGAAGCATTTTCCAAATTATACGGCGCTGGCGAGGCAAGTGTCTTCCCCTTTTGAAACGCCTGGGGGTATGATGTTCTAGGTGTCACGCGGTGCCGCGTGACAGCCTATTATGCCCAGACTCTGTTCCCTCACAACGCTTGCCTTCGCCCTTCTTCTAGGGATGGCATCACCCCAAGCTCCCCATGCCATGGCCGTAGACCTGGAGCCCAAAACGGTGGCGGGGTTTGACCGCTACGTCCAGGCGACGGAGGCCCGCATCAACAAAGAACTGACGCGGCCCGGCGTGTTTCTCTACCTTGAAGGCTTACCCGAACCGCAGCGCGCGCAGATTCTGGCCAGCCTCCATAAGGGCGATATCTATATGGAGCATCTCGAAACGCGGGATGCCTCTGGCTCGGTTATCGAAGCCCCGGCCGGGTTGATCCACCACTGGATGGGCGCGGTGTTCATCCCCGGCGCAACCTTGCGCCAAGTCCTGGATATGAGCCAGGACTATGACCATCACCAGGACATCTATCAACCTGAGGTCCTCCGCTCGCGATTGATTCACCACGAAGGAAACGATTACCAGATCTTTTATCGGCTGGTGAAAAAAAAGATCATCACCATTACGCTCAACACCGACCACGATGTGCAGTATTTCCCCATCGACGCCACCCATTGCCGAAGCCGCTCCGTCGCTACTCGAATTGCGGAAGTGGCCGACGCCGGCCAGCCCGATGAACACGAAAAACCCATCGGCCAGGACGGTGGATACCTCTGGCGGTTGAACTCCTATTGGCGATTCGAGGAGAAGGATGGAGGCGTTTACGTTGAGTCGGAGTCCATTTCGCTGACGCGCGACATCCCGACCGGCTTGGGGTGGATGATTAAACCGTTTGTGACCACCATTCCTCGCGAATCGCTGCTCATGACGCTGGGCTCCATGCGCTCAGCGGCGGAAGCTCGCGCTCACTCCCCTTCGCAAAAATGATTCTTCTCAACCGGATGCCCACTTCCAACGCGCCCCCCCCATCTGCCCTGATTCATTGGCGATCCCGGCTATTTATCAATCTCCACTTCAAAAGGCGCATTTACGTCCGCGAACTTGATGTAGAGCACCTTGTCCGAGCTGTCGAAGGCCGCACCTGAACTTGCCTTGGCAAGCGCGTCCACGCTGGCGGCGGACCCCAGTTCCTGGCCGTTCAATTTGATTTCCTTTGCCGGCCCCGCCTGGGCGTGGACTTTCAACAAAAGTGACCTCGCCGGCGGTGTGTACTTTCCAGTTAAATCCGTCGACTTAATCGTAAGGCTCTTGTCGTTATCCACGGCCGTAATGCGCTCGTGGAGATAGACGCCGCGCTGATAATCCAGGCTGATACCATCATCCTCATAGTATTCGCGCGAGGAAGTTCCCTCCGGGTAAATTTCAAACGTCAACGGATCAATCGGGGATTGATTGTCAAATTCAATCACCTGCTGCATGGGAATGATGGCGCCGCCGCGCACAAACAGGGGAATCGCCTCGAGCGGGGCATCCACCGTGAAGGTTTGGGGACCCGTGTAGGAACGGCCACCGGCAAAATCGAACCAGGTCCCGCGTGGCAGATAGACCTTGCGTGAGGTCACCCCCTCTTGAATCACGGGAGCCGCCAATAAGTCGTCACCGAAGAGGAACTCGTCGAGCTCCTTCGCCGGCGTCTCGTCAAAGACCCTCGGGTCATCGGGAAATTCGAGCGGCAGGGAGCGGACGACGGGGAGTCCCGTCTGGGTCGCTTGATAAAACGTTGTGTAGAGGTAAGGCCGCAGGCGATAACGAAGCTCAATTGTGCGCCGGTTCACGTCCTCCCACTGCGGCCCGAACGACCAGGGATCAAGCCGGTGGTCCCTCTCCCCCGAGTGCGTCACAAAAAAAGGATTGAAGATGCTGGACTCAAGCCACCGGGTGTAGAGCTCGGGGTCCGGCATGTTAACAAAGGCGCCGATGTCGGACCCGGTGAACACAAGCCCGGAAGTCCCCATCGACTGGATCAGACGAAGGCTCGCGTGCATGTCTTCCCACGTGGCGAGATTGTCGCCGGTCCATTGCCCGGCATAGCGCTGCCCGCCCGCATAGGTGGCGCGGGTGATGACGAACGGCCGCACATTGGGCTGGTTTTGCAACAAGCCGTCGCGCGTGGCCTCTGACATCAGCAATCCGTAAATATTGTGGTTCTTCGCATCGGGTGAATTGAGCCCGCGGTCGTAATAGGTAACGTCGGCATCAAACGGCGCCGGGATCCATCCCTTGCTCCTGAGGAGAGCGTCCACCGTGGGCTCGTCCATGTCCGTGAGATAGCCGGAGAGTCCATTCTTCGCGAAATTCGCCGCCACGGAGGCCCACCACGCGCGCGCCTTTTCCGAAGTGAAGTCTGGAAACACCGATGCCCCCGGCCAAATCTGTCCGGAGTAAATCTCTCCATTTTTTCTCTTCAGAAAGTGATCCCCGGCCATCCCCTGGTCATAAACGTAGTAGCCGGGTTCCTCTTTCACCCCCGGGTCGACAATCGCAAAGCTGTGAAAACCCTTTTGGCGAAGCTCGCTCAGCAACTTGGGAGGATCGGGGAAACCTGTCTTGTCCCAGGTGAAAACGCGGTTGTCATTCATGTGCTGGGTGTCGAAAAAAATTCCGTCACAAGGAATATGCCGCTGGCGGAAATTGTCGGTGATGGATCGAAATGTACTGTCCGGGTAATAGTGGGCGCTGCTTTGCAGGTACCCGAGGGTCCAACGCGGCGGCATTGCCGCGCGCCCCACGAGCTCGGTAAAACGTGTGATAACTGTATGGGGCTCGGGGCCATAGAAAAAATAGTAGTTCATTTCCCCGCCCTCGGCCCCAAAGGAGTAGGTATCGGCGGATTCCGCCCCCATATCGAAAAACGAGCGATAGGTATTGTCGAAGAAAATGCCGTACGCTTTCCCTTGCCGTATTCCCACAAAAAACGGAACGGTTTCGTACATGGGGTCGGTGAGGGCATTGTAGGCGGCGGGATCGGTGTTCCAATTCACGTAGGAATGCCCGCGCTTGTCGAGCGGGCCGGTCTTTTCGCCCAGACCAAAATAATGTTCGTCCGGCGGCATCGATTTCCAGCAGCGCACGCTGGAACCATCCCACGCCGTGCCCAGCGAGTCCTTATCCTGGGAAATCAGCCGGCCCGCGAGGTCGTAAAAGGCCACGCGAAACGGATTCATCTGAATTCGCGCTTCGATTTGCGAAGTGCGAATTTTGTAGGAACCCTTATCACCGCTGAATTGCGGATGCACCTGGGGCCAGTCCGTCTTGATAACCGCCCACGAGTCGTCGGGGCCAAGCGTCGCACCCTTGCCCAACCTGACGCGGACCAGATCGGGGGCCAAAACAGTGACGACGGCGATCGCTCTCGGACTGCGGAATGTTATCTGATTGCCTTTAGGCGGGCCGGCCGTCATCCCTCCGACTTCCTGCCATGCGGCGCGCGCTTTTGGGCAAGGCAGAATTGCGAGGATAATGGTGATAGGAATCCCAAGATAAAGTCTCTTCCGCATCAAATAAATCCTCCTCAGTTTATGACGCTGTCATGACTTGCTGACCTGTTTGAAGGCTTTTTCGAGCAGGTCCTCGACATGCAGGCCGGAGGCCCACTGTTGCAAACAGGCCAAATCCAAACTGCCTGACTGCACTTTGAGAATCTCCATTTGTCTAGAGGTGCTTGCTGGGCGCAGAACAATCCCTCTACCCAACTGTCTCAGGTGAATTGGAGACGTATCGAAGCGGTTTTACCCGCGGGCAAGTGGTAGCGTGCGCATCCGCTGGGCGCGGCGAAACCTGCGAGCGGTTTGAGCATCAAAGTCTCCCGCTGATCCACCACCAAATCACCCTCACAGCCAGGAGGCAGGGCCAGCGTCAGATCGCGGCTGCCCAACTTCCCCCGGCTGCTGAATTCAATTGCTCCACGAATCGTGTGCAAGGTCAATTCCAACAATTCGAGGTCCGCGACCTGGGGGCGAATCTCACAGCGCCCGAAGCCGGGAACCAAAGGGTTGATTCCTGCCAGGCTCATCGTGGTGACGTAAAGTGGAATGACCGGGCAATGGCTCCACTCCGAGTTTGAGTCCGGCTTGACGTGCCAATCCTCCTGAAGGGTGTTGTTCAACCTGACCGAATCCAGCGTGGCCCAGCGCTCGCGAAAATCCTTCACGATAACATCCGCGCGGCCGCCCTTGCCCAGCGCCCACAGCCGCCAACCGGCATTGGCAGGATAGGAAAATCCCATTTGCGGCGGGCAATCAGCGAGCACGCGCAGGGCGGCGGCCGTCCGCCCTTGCGGGCATTGGTCATACAGTACAGCCGTGGCAAGTGACCGGTCGCACATGCGCGGCGAGCCTTCCTCTGCAAGCCAGGGGAGATTATTGATGAAAAGATTTTGCTCCGAACTCCAGAAGCGCCGCACCGTGGCGTCCTGAATCTGGCGGCCGAGATCGCGCGCGGCTTGCGCGCGCGTTTTATCACCAAAATCGTCGCACAATCGCGGCAGCGGATTTTGCAGCATGGCAGCGGCATAGAGATTGAACGCGCATTGCTTGTGCCGCTGCCGCCGGTAGGCGTTGTGATCGATCCAGACCGTGGGGACGCCGAGGTTCTCGACCGGCAGCA
>PLWR01000353.1 GCA_003165615.1 Acidobacteriota bacterium
ACTCGCTGATGATTCAGGGAGCAAAACTGGGAGCGTCGGTTCACATCGCGACGCCGCCGGGATACGAGCCCAAACCAGAGGTGCTGGAATCCGCGCGCGCCATAGCGGCGGAGACCGGCGGCACCATCGAGGCTTTCCATGATCCCGTGCAAGCTGTGGCGGGGGCGCACGCGGTTTATACTGATGTATGGACCAGCANNCCAGCATGGGCCAGGAATTCGCTGCGCACCTGCGGAACCAGGTTTTTGCCCCTTACCGCGTGACCAAAGACCTGATGGCGGCGGCTGACTCCGGCGCCCTGTTTATGCACTGCCTTCCGGCACACCGCGGCCAGGAGGTTACGGACGAGGTTCTCGATTCGCCGCAGTCCGTGGTTTACGATCAAGCGGAGAACCGTCTGCACGCGCAAAAGGCGCTGATGATTCTGCTGATGCAGGATGCGCACGCGTAGTTAGGAGCTGGGGATTAGGAGTTAGGGATCAGGGAATGGGGAACGGGGAAAAGCAGTCTTTTTTTGCTCCCCAACCCCTAATCCCTAGCCCCTAATCCCCAGAATGAGGAGCCGCTGTTGACGATCCGGAAAGCAAAGCTGACGGATGTGCCTCACATCCACCGGCTGGTTAACCACTACGCCGGCGAGCGCATCATGCTGCCCCGCACCTTGACCGACCTCTACGAAAACGTGTGGGAGTTCACGGTGGTGGCTGAGGACGAGGGTAGACTGGTGGGCTGCGGGGCGCTGAAGCTCTACAACCAGGAAGTGGCGGAAATCCGCTCGCTGTGCGTGGATGAATCGCTGAAGTCAAAAGGCATCGGGCGCGAGGTTATGGAAGAACTCCTCGACGAAGCTGAAGCCTTCGGCCTGAAGACCGTGTTCGCCCTCACCGTTGGACCCACATTTTTTGAGAAGTTGGGATTCCACCAGGTTCCCCGGGAAAGATTCCCCACCAAAGTCTGGCGCGATTGCCTGCGTTGCGAGCGGTACACTTGCTGCGACGAAAAGGCCGTGACCATGGAACTCGCTGACCGGCCCACCAAGTTGGGAGAGTCCGCCCCCGAGGCCACGGAAGTTTCAAGCTGAAACTACCCCCTATTCATACCTTTGAACCCACGGTGAACAACTGTAAAGGTTTGTCAATTCCTTTAACCGCAGATGGTTCAAGCGCCCTTCCACCATTTATTCCTGCTTCGCTGTAAGTGCATCCGGAAATCAGGATGCGCGTGGCGAAAGATTTGTTGGGCCGCTCGATGCGCGAGGAGCGATTCACCGGGTCTGGCTGATGCCGTTCCTGCCGCCCTCCCGCGATTCTGCTGGTTGGGTGTATCATCACATCTGCGCGGGCTTCCCAGTGGCTTGGCAGAATCGCCGCGGGAATGACGCCTGACATCAGGGAACGGGCACACCATCGTGATTCCACGCATTTTGGCGATTGATTTCGGCACTAAGCGCATGGGCCTGGCGGTCTCCGACGCGCTGGGAATGACGGCGCAGGGTCTGCCCACGCTCCAGCGGACGCGCATCGCCGATGATTTAGAGCGGCTGCGTTCGCTGGTGGAGGAATACTCGGTGGAGAAAGTCCTGGTGGGAAATCCCATCGGGCACAGCGGTGGCGCGACTTCCATGTCGCAGCTTGCGGCCGAGTTCGCGGAAAAACTTCGCCGGCGTTTGCCTTGCCCGGTGGAAATGCACGATGAGCGCCTGACGAGCGTTGAGGCGAATCGAACCTTGCGTGAATCAGGGATGAGCATCGGCAAACGGCAACGCGCCGTGGACCGAGTGGCGGCAGTGCTGCTGCTGCAAAGCTATCTGGATTATCTCGAAAACGAGCGCAACCGGGAGAGTAGAACGTAGGAATGAAGCGCAAACTTGCAGCAATAGTCGTGGCGTTGTGCCTGGCGGGCGCGGCTTGGGGGGCCTGGGACCTCTACCAGCCGTACCGCGGTTTCGCCGACCGCGAAATGCTGGAAATTGCTCCGGGGACAGGCGCTCCTGCCATCGTCGATCTGCTTGTGTCCCGGGGCGTGCTCGCCCATCGGTGGCCTTTTCTTGCCTGGTACTGGGTGAGACGCACTCACCACCACCTTAAAGCGGGCGAGTACCTCTTTGACCGGACCTTACGCCCCATTGATGTCTACCGGAAGTTGATCGTGGGGGATGTGTATCTTCATCCAGTGGTGATTCCCGAGGGCTCCGACCGTTTCGATATCGCGCGCATTCTGGCGGAGCGCATGGCCATTGATCCCGCGGTGTTCCTCCGCCGCACGCAGCAAACCTCGCTGATCCACGATTTGGATCCTGACGCTCCGACGCTCGAGGGTTACCTTTTCCCCGACACTTATCGATTTCCCCGCCGGGTAACGGCCGAAACGGTCATTGCCACCATGGTCGCCCGCTTCCGGCGCGTGGTGCAAACGAGGTTGCATGACGAGTTCGTTTCCGGCACAGGGAAGCTGCACTCCGTGGTCACGCTGGCGTCGCTGGTGGAGAAGGAGACTCCCGACCCGGCGGAGCGGCCCGTGGTGGCCGGAGTCTTCACGCGCCGGCTGGAAAAGAGCATGCTACTCCAGTGCGACCCGACGGTAATTTACGCGGCGCGCCTCGTCGACCGCCCCATCGCCGTCATCCACGTGAGCGATCTGAAGTTCGACTCGCTTTTCAATACGTATCTCCACGGCGGCTTGCCACCCGGGCCGATTTCGAACCCGGGAGAAATCTCGCTTCGCGCCGCTTCCCATCCGGCAGAGGGCGACACACTCTATTTCGTGAGCAATAATCACGGCGGCCACGTCTTTTCCAAGACCCTTGCGGAACACCAGCGCAACGTGGCCCGGTATAGAAGGGAGTCAGGAGGCAGAAGAAAGGAGTTAGAAGTCAGAAGCCAGGAGTCAGGAGGCAAGCAGCAGTAGACGGGATACGGTAGACATCATAGAGGGGACAGCGTTTGGTGCCATTACCCCGTATCGAAAATGCGTGCGGTATTCTCACTCCTAACTCCTGACTTCTGCCTCGTGGCTTCTGACTCCTGACTCCTGAAAAAAACCATGTCTCCCCAAGCCAGCAAGAAACAAATCCTGCTTGATTTCTTCCAGGCGCGTGGCAAGCGGCCGCTCGAAGTGGGAGATCTGCGCGCCGCCCGCGACGAGCTTCGCCGCCACCTTGGCCCTGAAGACAGAACTTCGTTTGGATACATTGCCACAATCCTGCGCGAGGCGGGGTACGAAGTCCGGTATGAGGACCGCTACTCGGACCCGGTCATTCCGGAGCCCTATGCGACGCGGCTGAAAGGCGTGTTGGAATTTCGTGACCTCGCCAGTGCTGAACAGTCTTTGCTGCGCCTCGATGCGATTTACCACGAGTACGCCAGTGCTGCGGATCGCGTTGGCGCCGCAATGGTTCGAGCGCTTGTAAGAAAAGGCAAATTGCGCGCCCGGAGTCTTGCCGCCAATCCGCGGGTTCAAGCCCGGAAGCGCCAGGAAAAGCAGGAAATCGCGAGCTGGTTCCAGGTATGGCTGGAGACTCCGGAGCTTTTTGTGGATTGGCTCGAATTGCGAAAATCGTCGGACGAATTCCGCAATCTCTTCGGCGGCGGGGACACGCCATCATAATCGCTCACCGCGGAGGCGCAGAGGCCTGAAAGCAAAAAGGCCCTTCTCTGCGTCTCCGCGCCTCGGCAGTGAAGAGCTCACAAAACTTTCCCTTTCAACTTTCCGCGCCGTTCCACTAAAATAAAAACCATGCGTGCAAAAGATAAAATCATTGTGGCGCTTGATGTCTCGAGCGCCGATGCCGCACTACGAGTTGCGCAAATACTCCACGGCCACGTGGGGATGTTCAAGGTGGGAAAAGAAGTTTTTACGGGGGAGGGCCCGGTGGTGGCTCGAAACCTCCTGGCCGAGGGCAACCAGGTATTTCTCGACCTCAAGTTTCACGATATCCCCAATACGGTCCGCGCCGCCGCACAGCAGGCGGGGATGCTGGGGGTAAGCCTGTTGACCATCCACGCCTCCGGCGGCCGCAAGATGATAGCGGCTGCCATGGAAGGTGTTCGCGCCGCGGCGAAGGCAAGCGGTGCGACACAACCCACGCGGGTGTTGGCGGTCACCGCCCTGACCAGCCTTAGCGCGGGAGATTTATCGGAGGTGGGATTTCAAGGCTCGCCGGAAGAGGTAGTGATGCGGTTGGCGCGGCTCGCACAGGCCGCCGGCGCCGATGGCGTGGTGGCGTCACCGCGCGAAATTACCGTGATCCGCCAAGCGTGTGGCCCCAACTTCCTGATTGTCACACCCGGAATTCGGCCGGCGACGGGCGCGAGTGATGACCAGACGCGCACCGCTACTCCTGAAAGTGCCATCCGCGCCGGTGCGGACTACCTGGTGATCGGGCGGCCCATTACCGGGGCGGCAGACCCTGCCGCCGCGGCTGACGCCATCGCGGCGGAGATGGAGAAGGCACTTGCTGCGATCCCCTCGTGAGTGTATTGTGCGAATGACATCACCTTCGCTTTATCGCGGCTAAATGATTGTCATGCGGAGAATCGTCCTACCAAATGAACAGGGAACACCTTGGAACACCCAGCATCAGATTAGGCGGACTGCAAATATGGGTGCACAGTCGTGGGACTTCAATCCCCCCTGTTCCTTATGAAGATGAAGATTGGCTAAGTGTTACCGCGCATTGTGGCGGCGCAGGTGCGGACGTTTGGGTTTATGGGTCGATTCTGACGCTCTCCGCAATCAAAACATGGGCCGAGGATTGCGAAAAGATCAATCGCAGTCTTTCCGGTGGTGCGGTGTTGGACGGTATTGAACCGGAATTGTTTGTAACGATGGGAGTTTCTGATCGCCTTGGACACATCCTAGAGACTCATCCGGAAAGTC
>PLWR01000235.1 GCA_003165615.1 Acidobacteriota bacterium
CGGCGCTATAACGCCGAGACGCTGGCGGTGAAATACAAGGGCGTCTCCATTGCCGATCTGCTCGACATGACGGCGAAAGAGGCGCTGCCACTGCTCGAAAACATTCCGCAGATTCGCCTGAAACTGCAAACGGTGGTGGATGTGGGCCTGGGGTACATTCATCTAGGGCAACCGGCCACGACGCTCTCGGGCGGCGAGGCGCAACGCATCAAACTGGGCCGCGAACTCAGCCGCCGCCAGACGGGCCGCACGCTCTACATCCTGGACGAACCCACCACCGGCCTGCACTTCGACGACGTCAAGCAGCTTTTGGAAGTACTCAATCGCCTCACCGACCTCGGCAACACCGTTATCATCATCGAGCACAATCTTGATGTGGTGAAACAAGCCGATTGGATCATCGATTTGGGTCCGGAAGGCGGCGAAGAAGGTGGCCGCATCGTGGCTCAGGGCACGCCGGAAGTGGTGGCGCGAGTGAAAAAGTCGTATACCGGCCAGGCACTCGCGCCGCTGCTGGAAAAGCAGTGACGAGTGACATGTGACGTGTGACCACCAAGCGCATCGCAGAGCTTCGCTCTGATGCGCCAGCCCGCCCCTGGGGCGATTTTCATTTGAAAAGGTGAACTTTATAAGATACAGTATGAAAGAAAGGGTCTTGGACGTGAGCGAAGCCAAGAGACTGACCGTGGTTTTCTACCTTTCAAGGGCCGGTGCCGAGCCGGTTCGGGACTGGCTCAAAGGGTTGCCGGTGGGGGATCGGCAGGTTCTTGGCCGTGACCTTCGCTTGGTGGAAATGAGTTGGCCGGTCGGGCTGCCGCTCTGTCGCCCGTTGGGTGGTGGGCTCTGGGAGGTTCGCAGCAGCCTTCCGAGCAATCGTGTTGCCCGCGTCATCTTCTGCGCGGCTCAGGGCCATATGGTCCTACTGCATGGTTTCATCAAGAAGACCCACAAGACACCGAAGTCGGAATTGGACCTGGCCCGGGCGAGACAGAAAGAGGTTGAGCTATGAGCAAGAATCCGCACATCGGCTCCTCCCTTGATGACTTTCTCAAGGAAGAGGGGCTTTACGAGGACGCTACCAACCACGCCGTTAAGCGGATGTTGGCAATGCAGGTGGAAAAGGCCATGCGCAAGCAAGGCATAACCAAGGCGGAAATGGCGCGGCGCATGGGAACAAGCCGCGCTCATCTGAACAAACTGTTGGACCCCGAAAACGACAAGGTACAACTGGACACCGTGCAGCGCGCTGCCATGGCTGTAGGCCACCGCGTTCGGCTGGAGTTGGTCTAAATTTGTACAACGCTCCCGTAAGGGGCTGGCTCCGCAAAACGGGGGGCTGGCGCAGACTCCGTGCTGGTGGGAGTCTGCGTTCTCCCCAACGATGGGACATCGGAGCCGCAGATATTGAGAGGCATGTCTGCGCCAGCCACGTTGGTTTTTGCTGCTCCCAAGCTCGCTCTCTGAACCCGCCGCCGAGGGTTTGACTTGGGTTTTACAACTGGCGCATACTTCCATTTTGGATGCATTTTGGATCAAAGAGGACTATTCATGGCAACCCTGACGATCAAAAACGTTCCCGAGAAGCTGCACAAGCGGCTCAAGGAAAGCGCCGCACAACACCGGCGCAGCATCAACAACGAGGCCATAACCTGCCTTGAAAGTGTGCTGGTGGGTCAACGCGTGGATCCTCTTGAATTTCTGGCTCGCGTCGACGCGCGGCGCAAGCGGATGCCGCGCGCATTTCTTACCGAGGAATTCTTGCGAGAGGCCAAGAATGAAGGGCGACTGTGATCGTTGCTGACACAAACCTGATCGCGTACCTGCTGGTTGACGGGCCCTTTACGAAGGAGGCGCGGGCGGTTTTTGAGAAGGATCCCGATTGGGCCGCTCCTTCGTTCTGGCGGTCCGAATTTCGGAATGTGCTGGTGCTGTCATTACGCCGCGGTGTGATGAGCTTCCTGGACGCCATGGAGACCATGGAGGACGCGGACCTTTTGATGGGAGGGAAGAGCCGCGACAGTGCCTCCTTTCGCATCCTCCGGCTGGCCGCGGATTCAGGCTGTTCTGCTTACGATTGCGAATTTGTGGCTTTGGCGCAGGATCTAGGCGTCCCGCTGGTTACGTCGGACCGCGTCCTGATTGAGAAGTTTAAGCCCGCTGCCGTCTCCATGAAAACTTTCTGCTCATGAGGTTGCATTCTGTAGGGCCGAACGGCGTTCGGCCTCCGGGCGAGCGCCGCTCGCCCCTACCTAACGTGAATATGCCGGGCGATCCTGAAAACCTTCTCACGGAAACTGGCGGCTCGCCGCTGCAGGGGCCTCCGTCCCAACTTCCCGCGCTGGCCCTCGCACCACATGAAATTTGGAAGCTTCGTGATCTGCTGTTGTTTGTGGCCTTCATCCCTTTCGCTTTGCTGGTTTCGGAGTTTGTCGTACTGATCGGCTACGTTGTGCTACGACCCTTCACGGGATGGCACGTGAAGGTTGATCTGGTGAAGTCCGAAATCGTTTTCTTACTCCTCCAGCAGTGCGTTTTCTACGCATTCATTTTAGTATTCCTCTTTCTGTTGGCCAAGCTCCAGCACCAGCCGCATGTGTGGAAATCATTGGGGTGGAAGAAGCCCACGGGAAGACAGGTGGCGGGCTACCTTGGGGGTGGAGGCGGACTTGCAATAGCCACCGGATTGGCGCTGTGGTTGCTGCCGGATACGCAAGGATTCCCCTTGGAGAAGTTGTTCAATTCCCGAACTGACTCCTTCGCCCTCGGCGCGTTCGCCATCAGCATCGCTCCGGTGGTTGAGGAGTTGGTATTCCGCGGCCTGCTCTTTGCCGTTTTTGAACGCGCCGTGGGATTGCGCTTTGCCGTGGTGACGACGGCGGTTCTCTTTGCCGGCCTGCACGTTCCGGAATACTGGCACG
>PLWR01000525.1 GCA_003165615.1 Acidobacteriota bacterium
AGCACACGTAAATGGATTTGCGTGCTGGCGCCGGATGACAACGTTTGCGGCCTTGGCTTCCTGCTCCGCATAATATGAATTCAGTTGGGCGCCCTCCGGGTGAACCTCAACCTCGAAGCCCATCGCTTTGAGTGCCCCGACGAGGAATTTCTCCTCCCGTAAGACCGTTTGAGTTTGGCCATATTTCGACATTAGATGCCTCCTTGTTTTGTGCATGTACGTGAACCCGTGGATAACCCAACGCTGACCGAATCATGTCGCTCGTGCAGCCTGCCCAGCAGATGTACTTGCGAGGGTCCTCGATTGAGATTGAGAGATTATCCCCGCTGCGGTCGTGCCCATCTTTCGCGCAGGATGGGCATCGAGTGACGTTGTTGTGGCCCACGGTGCGGAGTTTGGTGTTGATGTGGTCAAGAATCCGGAATTCTGACCCTCCCACGTGCGGCCTCATCACCGGTTCAGCCTTCGGCTTTGGTGGCCGGAGTTGAGGTGGGATGGTATTCCCCGCAATCAATCGCGCAAGCTGAATACCGCTCATCTTGGGAAGCGAATTCAGATGGCGCATCTGCTTCTCAAGGTCTTCACCGACACCGTCAAACCAGAAGCGCTGACCTGCTCCCCGGTGAATGCCCAGTGGTCCACGGATGGCATTGCCGTACCTGCCGGGTTTCAACGCGTCGTGCTTGGGGAAGACCTCGATTCCTTCCCGCCTGCCCCTCTTGACCGGAACACCCAACCGCAGGGCAAGGCCACAAACGTATATGCGGCAATCCCGTGCTGGGAGTGGCTCCGCCATGAACATCCAGAGATGTCCGCCACGACGGCTATTCTCAAGTGCCGACTCCACCCCATCCTGTCTCAGGTAGAAGCTGAGCTTCAGGAGGTCTGTGCGCGCATTCTCATAATCCGCGTCGATGGCCATCCACTTGGAGCATTGGGTGGCGGGGTTGATGGCGTAAAGGCCGATGGTGATTTCGCCTTTGAGGTGGCGGCGAATTGTTTCCAGCGTCAGGCTGAGCCCCTGGCCGGTTTTCCTGTCCTTGGGGCGGTAGTAGTAATGCCCGGTGCTTTCTGCGTGGGGCCGGTTGGACTGGAGGGTGTAAGCTCGCCGATTCACGAACAGGTGGAAGTAATCCGCCACCACACTGGCGGGCGCTTTGAGATGAAGCTTTCGCATTCTCTCCTCCCAGAAGTCGTGGGTAGACACATTGACGGGCGATTCCAACAGTGTTAGAAGAAATACGAGAGGCACTTTTGGTAGTTGACGGGGACTCCTATCTGCCTTCAACGGAGGTAAGCCATGGACAGGCGCAACTTTCTGAAGAAGGGAACCACGGCAGCGGCAGGTTTGGCCGCCTCAGACAAGATTCTCACCCCGCTCGCTAAGGCGTCCGATGCAGGGGATAAAGCGAAGCCTATTCCGAGGCGGAAGTTGGGAAAGACCGGCGAAGAGCTTTCCATCGTGGGCTTTGGTGGGATCGTGGTCATGAACAACAGCCAGTCGTTTGCCAACAATATCGTGGCGGAGGCGGTTGACCACGGCATCAACTACTTTGATGTGGCGCCCAGCTATGGGGACGCGCAGGCGCGCCTGGGCCCGGCTCTTGAGCCTTACCGCAAGAACGTTTTCCTGGCTTGCAAGGAAGAAGATTGGACCAAAGGTGGCTGCGCCAAGCTGCTGGAAGAATCCCTGCGCTTGCTTCGCACCGACCACGTGGACCTCTATCAATTTCATGGTCTGACCAAGATGTCAGAACTCGAGCAGATCTTCGGCCCGAATGGCGCCATGGAGACCTTCGAAGCCGCCCGGAAGGCGGGGAAGGTGCGATTCGTTGGCTTCTCGGCACATTCGGTGGAAGTGGCTCTGGCGGCAATGGACCGCTTCAACTTCGATACGATTTTGTTCCCGATTAACTTTGTACTCTTCTCTCAAGCGAACTTCGGACCTCAGGTCATCCAGAAGGCGCGAGAGAAAGAGATGGGAATTTTGGCCCTGAAAGGAATGGCCAAGACTACCTGGCCTCAACCCGAAAAGAGTGACCACCCTCATCCGAAGTGCTGGTATGAGCCGGCCGACTTTCCGCACCAGGCAGCTCTCGGATATCGCTGGACTCTGTCACGGCCAATCACCGCAGCCATCCCTCCAGGCGATGAGAGATATTTCCGGCTGGGGATGGACATTGGCCAGCAATTCAAACCCGTCACTGAACAAGAAGGCGCGAAGCTGTTGGCAAGCGCTGCTGGAGTCAATCCTATTTTTCACCTCGGAACCGCTTAGAAGCTATTGCAAAACCCTCCGTAAGAGATTGCATGAAGCAGGCGGTACAAATGAAGCCTCGGTAAACGGTCAGTGAGCTGCGTCCGCGAGGGCTGACGCCATGAGTTCTGTGGCTGCCCGCAGATTCGGAATATCAGCCTCCGTCATGCGGTCGACGTCTCCGTACTTGAATGTGCCTCCACTGGCCCACTCAACAACTTCGCCGATACCTTGCTTCTTGGTTGTGGCAACACGGCGTGCCGCTGCCAGGAACTCGTTGCGAAGCTGGTTGAATCCCGAACATCCATTGCCATTGTTAGACGCAGGACTTGAGGGGGGTCGGGCAGCGTCTGGTTTGGCAGACCCGTTCCCGATAGAAACTCTGGTGCCATTCCCTGGGGGCGGAGTCTCACCTGCCAAGTTCGACGGAGCGCTGCCAGGAGTTATCTTCGTAGGAGAAGCGGCTTCGGTGGATTCGCTCGCAGAAGAGCCATTCCCCGATGTCGGATAGAACTCCGCCGAGACCTCCGGCGCCTGCTCTTGCTCATCCTCTACCACCTCCAAGACCTTGCCGCTTGAACCGAGCAGCTTTCGGGTCTCCGCGAACAGCCGCGCGTTCTCCGTTAGGTTGGCGATGAGCTTCTGCATGTCGTCACCTTCGACCTCCAGACTCAGCGCCCAAATGGATGAAGTCTTCTTCCTCTTTTCTTTGCGGTCGAAGTAGGTGGCTTCCGCTGGGCGAACCGTCAACTGGGCCGTAATGCCGGCCAGGCGACCACCCGTGAAGGTTTGGGTTTCCTGCAATGCGGAGTGAATCTGGCGAATGGAGCGATACGAGCACGTGTGGATGCGGCAGACGCTCCCGAGCCGCGGGAAGTCCGCCAGCACAAAGCGTAAGTCCCCGCCGGGTTTGCATTGCCCACTCAGAAGCTCCGGGCATCCGTTGCCGCAAGTGTTCCAAGGTTGGCCTCCAGGCTTCTCAGCGGTGCGGCGGGTAGCATTGGTGCCGTCACCCCAGCACTTGCGTTCCGTGGCTGTCCACCAAGCATAGGACGTGGGGAATACATTCTCGATGTCATCGTCAATTAACATGATGTGGAGTTCGCGGCACTCTTCTCCGTAGTGCTCAGTCAGTTCCGGGTCGGCTTCCCACCCAACCCGGTTGGCTGACTTCTTCTTGCGAAGGAAAACGAAATGGTCGAGCTTTGTGGGATGATTTTGGTCCCCGTTGGGCGGCAGCCCGATGGAGACCTTGGTGGGAACGGAAAGCCGCTGGACGACACGGCCGTCTTGGTCGTGCGTGACGCCAATTATCATGGGATTTCTCCTTCCACATGGGGCTGGGGCGGCAAGCAGAGTTGTTGAAGCACGGGGAATGGCAGCATTGCGGGGTGACCCCTCTTTCCTAGCCTTATCCGAATCCTTCAATTGCCCCGCCATTTCTCATAAGGTTAGTCCCCTTGAATGGGGCTTGGAATTCGGGTAGGGGCGAGGACTGGGCTCCGCGTGGGTCTTTACCGGGACGAGCGGATTCGCGGTCTCGAGCTATCAAAAACCGGGGGGCGCAAGATAAACTCAACCGCCGCTCACCTCCAACGACCCCTGACCCTCCATCTGCATAGCGCTGAATCACGACAAGTCGAGGGTCGCGATCGCCTGTTGCGATGTCGCGTTAGCTCAACACATTGTGTTTAGTTTTCATAACACTGCATGCCGAGCGCAGAATGCTGGTTTCTCCAATGGGCCCACTTTCAAAAAGTGGCGGGACTCCAGCTGGCAAAAGGTCAACCGCAAAGGTGTCGCGCAACCGGTAGAGAGTGCCCGTCACGAATCCCCGCAAGTTTGAAGACCTCCCCTAGCGAGCGCCACATATCCTTGAATGTGAGCACCGACTCCTCTGAAGGGGTCGTCAATACCCTCCTGCCAAAGTTCTCAATATCATAATTGGAGCTTTTCGAGAGAGCATGGGTCAGTAGCTGAGCTCGCGATAAGAGAGAATCTGCGGGGAGGTTGTAGGCGAACTGGTACCGGAGGAAGTTCCACCGCCGACCCCGGAGAGGACATGGGCCACGGCGCAGGAATTATACAGAGCGCTAATCGTTGCAACGTGCAACGACGGTGGCGCACTGAGGACCGCGCTCCCGGCTCCAAGGATCGAACCGCTCACCGTGATATTCCCGGAGGAAGGAGGGGTGAAATTGATCTGGCCGCTGGCGATAATCACTCCCTGATAATTGAGATTGCCCGTTACGGTCAGATTCCCATTGACCAGCAGGAGCCCATAGCCCGTGTTGCCGCTGCCGGTGATGGTGAGTGGCTGGTCGGCATAGACGATTTGGACAGTCCCGAAAGTTCCCCCGGAAGGCTGAATACCCAGCGTCGTACCGCTGGCCGTGTAGCTGGTTCCGCTAAAAGTTACGTGGCTGGGATCGGCGGAAGTGATCAAGGTCGCGTTCGGCTGGTATTGCGAAATCAGCGTTGCCGCCGACTGCGGAAAGGGCGCAAGGGATGGCTGCATTGCGGGATTGCCGGTGATTGAAGCCGAGGACGATGATATTGCGCCTCCCGCCATGATTCCCGGCAAGGGGGTGACGTGAGGCGGGCAGCCCGCACCTCCCGGATTATTGTCATTGCCGTCGACGATGACATTTGCCGGAGGGCTCGAATGATAGAGCAGCCACCATTGGCTGCCCGAGGCTGTTGCGGAACCCCCGGAAGCAAGCGCTGCCAGCGGTGTGAAGCCAGTTCCTCCGCCCGTTGGTCCCACGACCTCCGTCTGCAAAATCTTCATGACCTTGGTCGAATCCACCGCCAGGGCAGTAAGGACAAAAACCTGCGAGCCACTAGTGGAGGAAAGGGTCTGCTGCGTCCCATCCCAATAAACCGGCGTCGTGCTGTTGAGGACTCCGTCCTGATTGATGTCCCTTTGCGCAGAGGCTTCGGTCATCAGGGTAATCCGGACCCACTTATAGGGGATTGCAGTAAAGGTCCCGGCGCCCGGCTGATCACTGTTGATGTTAGGAAGGATGCTGGCGGAGGCGAAGCCTCCGGTAAATTCATTGGAGTATTCAGTGTCGTAATAGGGCGACGTGGGGTTGGTGGGTTGAACGGGATCCGAAGAGCGGCTATTCACAATATAGACCACCTGGGAGACCGAGCTGGGGAGCAACGGAGTGATGGTATCCGGCGACGCGCCATTCATCCGTCCGCGGGCTTCCTCAAGCCCTGCCAGGGCAGCATAAAATACGCGCCCCTGCGCCTGGGAGGTCTGCCCAAGACGGACCTGACTATCCGTTAAGAGGACCAGCGAGACGGCCAAGCCGCTGAGCAGCAGGATGATGATCATTGCAATCAGGAGGGCAATCCCCCGCTCCCGAGAACCTGAACGGGTCCGCCTGAGATCGTTCGCCTCACAACGTGCGTCCATCGGGCGCGCTGGGGAATCGGGTATGAGGCTCTCAGCCTTTCTTGTCGGGTGCGGCATGGCTCAGAAGTTCATCCTTGGACAGGTTGCGGTCAGGGTGACCGCCGCGGGAGAGCCACTCTCGTTGCCGCTGGACTGAAGAAGCAGGTTAATGTAAATGGTCTGCACATTCAGCGGGAACGGTTGAAGGTCAGAGGGATTGGTGTTCCAGGCAAACAAGGGAGTTCCGCTAATCTGGTTCTGGACGTTGTTCAGCAAGAGAGTGGTCACCCCCGATGACGCCAGCGTTCCGTTCAAGTTCTTCAAGGCACTAATCCGGTAGAGATTCTGTGAGCCGGGGGCAAGGACGTACTCGATTTGTTCCACAGTGCCGTCTTGATTGGTTTCGGCTTGAAAGACCACGTCATAGGCCGTGACCGTAACGAACGGCGTGGCGACAAGTCCCGGAGAACCCGCCACCGCGGAGGAAGTGAAGAGTTTGGCGGAGGGATAGCCGGCCATGCGAAGTTCCCGGGTCATTTGGTTGAGCGCCATCGTCCCGCTGTCGAACAAGGTCGAGGTACTCAACCGAAGCTGGACGCCTTGATAGCTTTGCAGAGTCAGGCCTAGGGCAATGGCCGTGAGGGTTCCGAACAAGGCAAGCACCATGACCAGTTCGATGAGACCTCCGCCCACGTCCGAGAAGCCCGGTTCGCCGGGATGGGAGACGGTTCGTTCCCCCGGCAATGCCTTGCCCGCTTGATGTTTTCTTACCAGCATAAATCACGATCCCTAGGGCGCGGTAAGGGTCTGAAACTGCACCACCGGCGCCAGCCCTCCGGTGAGATTCAACGCCTTGCCCCCCAGGATGGTTTTCCTGCCATTGCTGGCCGTCACCGAGATATTCCACCGGATCGAGTACTGTTGCCCTGAGGCATCCGCCAATTGCGTTGAGAATCCCACCGGAGCCGCCTGCGAGAAGTCGATGAGTCCCGATGCGGTGAGCGGATTCCCACAGCTTGTTCCCGGCGTTCCCGGGCACGCCACTTCCACGGTATTGCCGTCCAGGTCCGTGAAGCTTCCCGAGGTGGAGGAGATGTTTTCGCGAATCTGGTCAAGTTCCTTCTGCGCCAGCCGGGCGGTTTCGCTGGTTACACTGGTCAGTTTGGCCAAACGTTCCTCGAGGGGGAACAACATGGCCAATCCCAGAAGCGCGAACGCCAGTAACGTTTGTGCCACGAGGGTCTCGACGAGTGAGAATCCTGCGCCGATCCGGGTCAGTTGCGCTGCGGGCCGGGGAGCCGCTACCGCCGAACAGCGTTGTCTGGCAGGGCAGGAATGGGTAGAATGGAGCCCACTCAGACCCTTGCGGGCGGGAGAAAGGTCGCCAGTCCCATGACCCAGGATTCCTCTCCCGCGGGAAGCTCCGTCGCCTGTCCTTCCTGCGGCCACGTTCAGGATCGAACCCGCCCGAAGTGCAGCGTTTGCGGCTTCGCTCTGGACGCCTCGGGCAGGGTCTACCAGCGGCAGGCGGACGGCACTTGGAGCATCCTCAAGGACATTGACCTCTCGTCGCTTGCGCCCCGGGCCATAAAAATTCCCCGGAGATACTTCTCGCGCCAGGGCATGGGGTTGATGGCCCTGCTCATTCTGTTCCTCGCAATCTCCTTGATCTGGGCATGGCGGCAGCGCGGGAGCGGCGCCACGGCTGAGGCTTGGGAAATTTCGCAGTACATTTCCCACCCGGTGGGCGCCATCGTGCCTCAGTTTCAATTGCAGGTCCAACGCCGTGATGAGGGAAACCTGCGGGTAATCGGCTTCTGCAACCTGCCGGCGGCAACGCAGTTGGAAGTTCGCGT
>PLWR01000266.1 GCA_003165615.1 Acidobacteriota bacterium
CCCAGCACGCCGAGCCCGTTGATCATCGTGGTGTGAGAGTCAGTCCCGACGAGGGTGTCAGGAAGTAGCTCGGTCTCACCGTGGGCCTTTTGCGCCAGAACCACTTTGGCCAAGAATTCCAAATTCACCTGGTGCACAATGCCCGTGGCCGGAGGTACTACGCGGAAATTCTGGAAGGCCTGCTGTCCCCAACGCAGGAATTCGTAACGCTCGCGGTTACGCTTGAACTCGATCTCGGCGTTGTGCTCCAGTGCGGAGGCATTTCCGAAGAAGTCCACCTGCACCGAGTGATCGATGACCAGGTCGACGGGAACCAGAGGATTGATCTTGGTGGCGTTGCCGCCGAGACGCTTCATCGCCGCGCGCATGGCCGCCAAGTCCACCACGGCCGGGACTCCTGTAAAGTCCTGAAGGATCACACGCGCTGGCTTGAAGGGTATCTCGCGCGCTGCTGGCGATTTGGGGTTCCACTTGGCAAGCGAGGTGACGTCTTCCTCCGTCACCAGAGTGCCGTCGCAGTTTCGCAGCAGAGCTTCCAGCAGAACTTTGATGGAAAACGGGAGGCGGGAAACCGCGCCATGCCCGGATTTTTCCAGACTGTCCAGGCGGTAAATCACCGCAGTGCCGCCGCTGGTTTCAAGTGTGGCTCGCGCCCCAAAAACGTCGTTAGGTTTTTCCATGATTCCTCCGTGATGCCCGTCTTCCACGATAACGCTGATTCATGCAGGGAGTAAGCAGCAGGCACCAAGCCGTAGGGAGTAAGCATTGTTAGCACATTGCGCCCGCTGCCTACTGCTCACTGCCGAATGCCTTCGGCGACCCCAGTCCCACAGACGCCAGGGCCTTTTCCGCAGCGTTCTTCCCGGTCCGGATGCAGTCCGAAATGCCGATTCCCGAGTAAGCATTCCCGGCAAGGTACAATCCGGGCAGGTCCTGGAGCCGCTCTTCGATAGCACTCACCCGTTCCCTGTGGCCCACGGGATATTGCGCCATGGAAGCAGGCCAGCGGTGCACGCGGGAGAATAGCGGCTCGGCGGTGAAGCTCATAATCTCCCTCAGTTCACGCCGCACCACGGCCACAACCTCATCGTCATGTAGTCCGAGCACCTCAGGATCTCGCGCCCCGCCCAGGAAGCAGCGCAGCATCGCCTTACCTTCCGGCGCGCGGTGGTTGAACTTCGCATGCACGAATGTGCAGGCCAGCATTCGTCGCTGCTCCTTGAGTGGCACCAGGAAGCCAAAACCGGCGGGGAGCGTGGCCCGGGCGCGGTCGTCAAACGCCAGCGAGACCGTCATGGAAGAACTGTAGGGGATGCCCTCAAGCAACTCGCTCAGGCGGTGGTCGAGGGATGGAACGAGCCCGCCGGCCAGGTACGCCGGCACGGCGAGCACCACCGCGTCCGCGTCATAAACCTTGCCCCCCTCACACGTAATCTGGAATCGCCGAGAGCAGGAGTCCGCCGCACCTCCCGGTCCGCCAGGGGAAAACTCCAGAGCAAGCACGCGGCGACGCATAAAAACCCGGTGTCTCTCAACCGGTGCCGCGAGCCTCTCCGTCATTTGTTGCAGGCCGCCCTTGAGAGTCATGAAAAGCGGCAGCTTACGCGAGGGGGCCGTGCCCGTTCCGGCTGAGTCCGGGCCGTTATTGTTATTCGATTTCGCCTTGCGTCGTTGCCACATGGCCTTTAATGTGGCCCGCGTCAGGCTGCCGTGATGGCGTTCCATTTCCCAAAAGCGCGGCAACACGGAGCGCACACTCAGCGCGGCAGAGTCGCCGCCGTAGACGCCCGCCAATAAGGGATCGGCGATATTCTCCACCATCGCCTTGCCGTAGTGTCGTTCCACAAAACTCGCTACGGATTCATCGCCTTCGTCGCTCGCCGGTGGGGATGAAAATAGCTCCCACGCTGCTGCGAGTTTCGTACTGAGCGGCAGCAGACGGGTGGTCACCATCGGCCATAGGCGTGTGGGTACCAAGAACATCAGGCCATCGGGCAGCGGCAGCAGGCGTCCCCGGTGAAGAATATACGTGCGGCGCGCGTGGTCGTTGGAACCCATCAGGTCGTCGGCAAGCCCCAGTTCCCGCGCCATCGCCGCGGCTTGCGGCTTCTCGGCCAGAAAGCTGTCTGGCCCGGCTTCGATCACGAAACCATCAACCGTTTCGGTCCGAACCACACCGCCCAACCAGGGACTTGCCTCGATGAGCATTTCCTCGATCGGCGCACCGGCTTGGCGTGCCCGCGCCAGCGTGTAGGCGGCGGCAAGGCCGGAGGTTCCCCCGCCGATTACCGCCACTCGCCGCGCTTTGGGTCTGTCAGTCAAGCTCCTACTCCAGTAGGTGTCAGGTATCAGGTGTCAGCAGGACCAGAACCTGGCACCTGGCACCTGATACCTGACACCTGCTCAATATGCGCGGTTACCAGCATGGCCAGAGCCGCGACAAATTTAGGACTATTGTTCAGCGATTCTGACCGGCGCACGGCGACACCCCGAGCCTTCCCATAGTTGTGAAAGAGCACGTCGATGTCATAGAGAATTTCCACGTGATCGCAGACGAACCCAACGGGAATCAACAAGACGTTCTTTCCGCCCGCCTGCGCCAACGCATCGATTTGCGATTCCACCGTCGGTCCGATCCATTTTTCCGCGGTCATTCCCTGGCTTTGGAACGCCACGCGATATTCCGTGAGGCCCGCAGCCCTGGCCACTAAGGCCGCTGTCTCTCGCACCTGCTGCTCGTAAGGATCGCCCTCGGCGATCGTTCGTTCCGGCACACTATGGGCCGTAAAGATGACGGGAACGGGGCCACCGGTTTCCTCTGTCGCGGCAACGAGGGCCGCCGCCGCGCGCTCGCGAAACGCCTCGATCAGACCCGGATGGTCGTGATAGCTTTCAACGAAGTCAACCACCAAACCCGGCTGCACCTGCGTGACCGCATCCATCAGGTATTTGCGGTAAAGTCCAATGCTGGTGCGGGAATTCTGGGGCGCCAGGCACACGGCCACTAGACGCTCAACCCCATCGTCGCTTAGGCGACGCATGGCCTCGGGAATAAATGGGTTCCAGTTTCTCATGCCCACGTAAACCGGGTGGGCAATCAACTTCGCCAGCGCATCCGCCTGCAAGGTGGTAAGCCGCAACAACGGCGATCCCCCCCCAATCAAGCTGTAGCGGTGCGTGATTTCTTTCACCACCGGCTCCGGCAGGGGCCGCCCCCCGCGCACATTGAGCAAAAACTCGGGAATATCCTCGAGCTTATCGGGCGCGCCATGCGCCAGCAACAACACTCCCCAGGAGCCTGCGGGGGGCTGTGGAATGATTTCATTCTTCATAATCAATTGTGGGCCCAGGCCAACTTGCCGCCGCCATTTAAGGCTAAGAATCTACAAAAGATCTCATGCCTGTCTCATTCTGAATATACCATGTAGCGTGCGAGTTGGGGCTCCCTGCACTTATCCGTATTTGACCCCATCGGCGCTCTGGGCGTAGAGTGAAGGGACCATGGCGACTATCGCAAGAAACGGATCTCCGCTGGTAGTGCCGCCCTCGATCCGCCGCAAGGCAGGTTTCAAGGGCGGGGAGGATTTGGAATTTATGGCATCCGGCGGGGTCATCACAATCGTGCGCAAGGTACCCGTCGCGAGCGACGAGTACACCCCCGCTCAACGTCGGATCATCGGCGCCCGGTTGACCGAAGCCCGCAAAGGCCCCTATCTCGGACCGTTTGAAACCGCCGACGATGCTTTTAAGGTCATTCGCAATGAAGTCAGGAATCGTAAAGCAATGAAGCCGAAGTAGCACCCCATCCTCATGAAGGTCGTCTTGTCAGATCGCGCGATTGAGTCACTTAGTGAGGCTCCGCCCAATGTCCAGCGAGCTTTTGAAAAGCAACTGCGATTCCTGATGGGCAATCTACTGCACCCTTTCCTGCACGCTAAGAAGTACGATGAATCGAAAGATCTCTGGCAGGCACGTGTCAACCAAAACTGGCGTTTTTACTTCACGATCATGCTTGACACCTAGTGCATTGAAGATGTGATTGCCCATCCCAAGTAAGCGCCAGGTAACATCGTATGTTGCATAAGGATTTGTGAGGAAGCTCGCGATGAGACGAATGGTTGCATTTGCATCCTTGTTTGTGCTGATGTGGTGTGTGGCATTGATGGTTGTCCACAATATGCGCGCTGAAGCCCCCAGGAACCAGACCGAGTTCGACAGGCTGGTCGATAACTACTTCGACTTTTACTTCCAATTTCACCCCACTGACGGAACTGCCGCAGGGTTTCATCAGTACGACGTCAAGCTGGAGGACCACTCCCGCGCTTCACGCGAGGGGGAGACTGCCAACCTGCGGACATTCCTGGCGGAGTTTGAACACATCGACCCGGCGAAACTCTCACCGGAGAGTGCCGGCGACCTGGCCTTTTTGCAAAGCAAGATCAAGGGCCGCTTGCTGGAACTCCAGACTTTGCAAATGTGGCGGAAGGACCCCAACCTTTATGCGGGCGACGTAACCGATAGCATTTTCGTGATCATCAAGCGTAGTTTTGCGCCGCCTGAGGAACGGTTGCGTTCGGTCATCGCGCGCGAGCGTCAAATCCCCGGCGCGCTGATGGCGGCCCACTACAACCTTTCGAATCCCCCGAAGATCTACACCCAGATCGCCATTGAGCAGATGCCCGGGATCATTGAGTTCTTTCAAAAGGACGTGCCCGGCGCCTTTCCGGGCGTAAAAGACGCAGCCCTGTGGGCGGAATTCCAAAGCAGCAACGACGCCGTAGTGAAAGCCCTCGAAAATTTCCAACTCTTCCTTCAAGACGACTTGCTTCCTCTATCCCGGGGGGACTTTCGCATCGGTGCGGAGAACTTTCAGAAAAAACTTATCGACGAGGAGATGGTCGATATGCCGCTCGATCAACTTCTCCAAATTGGCTATGCCGACCTGCACCGCAACCAGCAACGGTTGAAGGAGACGGCGGCGATGATCAATCCTGATGCCGGCCCCCGTGAGGTGCTTGCTTCACTCGAAAAGGATCACCCTGCGGCCGATCAACTCCTGCCGGCCTTCCGCAATCTGTTGGGAGGATTGCACGATTTCATCGAAGCCAAAAAGATCGTCACCATACCTTCCCCCATCATCCCGATCTTGGAAGAATCGCCGCCCTTCATGCGCGCCACCACCACTGCTTCCATGGACACCCCCGGCGCTTACGAAACCCGCGCAACGGAGGCCATGTTCAACGTGACGCTGCCGGAGTCCGGCTGGACGCCGCCGCACGTTGAGGCTTGGATGGAAGGGTTCAACCGCGGCACCATCCTAAGCACCGCGATTCACGAAGCCTATCCCGGCCACTACGTTCAATTCCTATGGGTTAAACGCCTGAACTCCAAAGCCCGGAAGCTGCTGTACTGTAGCAGCAATGCGGAAGGCTGGGCGCACTACACGGAGCAGATGATGCTGGATGAGGGCTATGGTGGCGGTGATCCAAAATTACGCATGGGGCAATTGCAGGACGCACTTTTACGCAACTCCCGCTTTATCGTGGGAATCGATATGCATACCGGAAACATGAGCATGGATCAGGCCAGGGAGTTCTTCGTGCAAGAGGGATATCAGGTCCCCGCCATCGCGGATATCGAAACCAAGCGCGGAACCTCGGACCCCACCTACTTGGTGTACACGCTGGGCAAACTCCAGATTCTGAAGCTGCGCGATGACTACAAGAAGAAACGGGGCGGCAGGTTTACATTGCAGGAATTCCACGACAGCTTCATGGAACAAGGCGGATTTCCACTCATTATTATCCGCCGGGCATTGCTGGGCGACAACAGTCCTGCGCTTTGAAAATTGTGGATTTCGGATTTTCGATTCAGGCTCGATTTCTAATCGCGCTTGAATGCTCCCGGAAAAGGCCTCGGATCTACAAAACAGGTCCTCGCTACCCATCCTTTTTCTTAATGATCAAAGAATCCAGGGCACTCGGGCTCAGAATCATTCACTTGGCCCTTAAATGTCGGGCGCACTTCTGGTAGAGTCACGTGTTGCCGCTGATGCACCACTTTCACTTTCGATGCCGCGCCAGTGGCGGCCGATTCCAGAGATGACGGGTGGAGAAGAAAACCGGTTATGAATTACCGCAGGTTCGGACGTACCGGCTGGATGGTGAGTGAACTCGGGTACGGGATGTGGGGACTGGCGAGCTGGACCGGCTCCAACGACGCCGAATCCCGGCAATCATTGCAGCGGGCCGTTGACTTGGGCTGCAATTTCTTTGACACCGCTTGGCATTACGGTAGTGGGCACAGCGAAAAACTGCTCGGGGAGTTGGTGCGGCAGAACCCTGGAACAAAAATCTACGTGGCCACCAAGATTCCTCCCAAGAACCTTGCCTGGCCGGCCCGTCCGGAATTTAGGCTCGACGACTGCTTTCCCCCCGAGCATATTGAAAAGTATGTGCACATCAGCCTTGAAAATCTGGGCCTGGAAAACTTCGACCTGATTCAATTCCACTCCTGGTCAGACGCCTGGGTGGAAGACGACCGGTGGGTGAAGAAGATCGGCGATTTGCGCCAGCAAAGGCTGTTCGGAGCCGTCGGCATCAGCCTCAACCGCTGGGAACCTTGGAACGGCGTGCGCGCGGTGCAGTCGGGTCTGATTGATTCCGTGCAGGTCATGTACAACATTTTTGACCAGAATCCCGAGGACAAACTTTTCCCCGCCTGTGCAGCCATGGATGCGGCGGTGATTGGGCGATGCCCGTTGGATCAGGGGTCGCTGACTGGCGCGCTGACGCTCGACAGTAAATGGCCGGAAGGCGATTGGCGTAACTCTCACTTTGATCCCAAGACGCTTGAGGAGAGTGTTAATCACGCCGACGCGCTGAAACCGTTGGTTCCCCGCGGCATGACGCTGCCGGAGATGGCTTTGCGTTTCATCCTGAATAACCCCACCGTGAGCACCATCATCCCCGGCATGCGCAAGGTGAAGAATGTGGAGGAGAATCTGCGTGCCGCGGAACTTGGTCCGTTGCCTTTGGATCTCCACAGGGAACTGCGCAAGCATCGCTGGGACCGCAAGGCGGTCCCGCACCCGAAGTAACTGGCCCGGTGGCTGGGACGCCGCCTGGCGGGTGACCAGAATATAAGATCCGGGCAGAGCATCAAGTTCGCCCACGGAAAGAAGCAACACCACAGTAGAGTTTATGGTTGCAATCAATCATCGCCATATTTAGGAAGGAGAGCTACACCATGGAGAAGAAAACAGAAATTACGCGGCGGGAATTTCTGAAAGACACGGCCTTTGCCGGTGCGGGCGCGGCCGTGATGGGCGGCTTGGCGCCAGGGCGCGTGCTGGGCTCGAACGACCGCATTCGCGTGGGCGTGCTGGGAAGTGGGGATCGCGCTCGTTCTGTCATGGGAAGGTTCCAGAAGGTTCCCGGCATTGAGTTCGTGGCCATTTGCGATGTCTACGCGCCCGCCCGCGCCCGCGCCTTGGAAGTCGCCGGCCCCGGTGCCCAGGCTTACACCAACTATCACGAAATTCTTGACCGCAAGGATATCGATGCCGTCCTGATTGGAAGTCCTGACCACTGGCACAAACAGATGCTCATCGACTCCGTGAATGCCGGCAAAGATGCCTATGTTGAAAAGCCCATAATGCATTCGATCGAAGAGGGTGTGGAGATGGTGCGCGTGGTGGACGGAAGCAAATGCATCGTCCAGACCGGCACCCAGCAGCGTAATTGGGATCACTGGAAACTAGGCAAGGAAATTGTCGCGTCCGGCAAGCTCGGCAAAATCACCATGGTCCATGCTTACTGGTACCAGAAATACACGCCAAAAAAAGACCTCCCGAAAATCGACTTGGCTGACCTAGACTGGAAAAGCTTTCTGGGCGACGCGCCGGACCAACCCTTTACGGAAGAGAAATACCGGCGCTGGCGGTGGTATTGGGACTTCGGCGGAGGGATTCTAACCGACCTGCTGACGCACTGGATTGACGTCGTCCAGTGGTACATGGATCAGTCGGCGCCCAAGACGGCCACCACAGTGGGCGGTCTTTACGTTAATGACTGGCAGTGTCCTGACACCGTCACCGCGGTTTACGAATATCCGGGTAATTTTATGGTCACCTTCACCGGCTCCATCAACAGCAGCGTGGAGGACGGCGGCGTGATGTTTTGCGGTAGCGACGCAACCTTGAAGGTTGACCGCACCCACCTGGCGGTGTATCCGGAGGGCGTACCCCGCGTAGCAGACACTCTCGAGCCGGAGCCGGAAATCTATATGCGGGCCGAGCATGACGGGACGCTTGACAACGTCATTAACTTCGTTGACTGTATGCGTACGCGCAAGTCTCCCAACGCCAACATTCACGTTGGCTTTGAGGCGGCACGCACTTCCTGGATCGGCAATATCGCTTTGAAGCGGGGCATGAAGGTTGTCTGGGACGCTACAAAAGGGAGGGTAATCGGATGAGGTTTACGCGTTGTTTTCGCGCGCCGTACAAAATGTTGGGCGGGCTGTTTCTCCTGGCCGTGCTCGTCAGTCTGCCCTTACGCGCCGAGGAGCCGACGCCCTCCAAGGCACTTTACAACACCTTTAACGATGAAGAAGAGATGGCCATGGGCCGCAAGGCCGCAGAGGAAACCGACAAGCAAATGGTGCTCCTGGATGCGCCGCTGCTGACGGCATACCTGGACAATCTGGGGCAAAAGGTGGCACAGGCTTCGCGGCGCCCCGAAATTCAATATACTTTCAAAATTGTAAATACTGATGCGGTTAACGCTTTCTCCCTGCCCGGAGGATTCATTTACGTTAATCGCGGGCTCCTGGATTTTGTGTTGAACGAAAGTGAATTGGCCGGCGTCTTGGGGCACGAGGTTGGGCACATCGTGGCTTATCACAGTATGAACGATGTGGCGCGCCGCTACTGGATCGACCAGGGGATGTACCAACTCAAGAAGGCCGGCATGCTTGATAATCAGCAGATGGTGGACATGTTGCAGAAATACGGTGGTCCCATGCTGCTTTTCGTCGATCGCAAGTTCAGCCGCGAGGAGGAATCCGAGGCTGACATGCTCGGCATGTACAATGCCATCCGTGCCGGGTACGACCCCCAGGGTTTGGTCTCCTTCCTCGCCCGGCTTAGTCAATTCACGGGAAACCCCTCCCTTGTCGAAGGCCTCTTGATGAACCATCCGTTGCCGGGTGAAAGGGTGAAGGCGCTTCGTGCCGAAATTCAGCAGCACCCGCCCCCCAAAGGACTTGAGAAGGACAGCATGGCGTTTCGAGCTGCCAAGTTGCACCTGAAAGCTCTGCCGCCACCTCCGCCACCGAAAAAGCAACCGTAACGGAAACGTCCGTGCCTCAGATGTAACGAGGCCCGCTGAACACTCGCGCCGGAAGAGTAATGAGGGCCCGTAGCAATTCGAACACGCCCCCGACGGCGATTCCCACCAGCCGGAAGGGCAGCGTCAGAATCCAGACCAGCGGATAGAGCACCAGCGCCAGAAGCGCCAGCGGCCAGCATAGGAAGAGAAGAATGCACCAGAGCAGAAATTTCACCATGTTACTCAACTCCCAGGGAGGATTCACGCCCATTCTACGCCCGTCCACCAGTGAAACGCATGGATTCTGATTTGCTGGAACGCACCCGCCCGGCACGTTATCGAAGCACCTACATGCTTCACGGTGCACGCTTTCCGGCGGGAAGTACCCCTACAAGCAAGAGATACTCGCTCAGATGGTCTTCCACCCGGACGGTTCCGTTGCCGAATGGTGAGAAGGGCAGGAGGCTTTTTGATCGTCGACTGCTTGGCACTCGTCACTGGTCACTTTTCACTGTTCTCATATGAACAATCATTTCTGGCTAGGCATGTCTGTGATTTTTGTAAGTGGTTTACTGAACGGCACGTTTGCGTTGCCCATGAAGTACTCCCGCAGTTGGAAGTGGGAGAATCTTTGGCTGCTCTTTTCCATCGTCGGGATGATCCTGGTACCCTGGACGCTGGCCCTTGCGCTGGTGCCGGGGCTCTTTGATGTCTATTCGAGCGTGACGCTGCGAGCGCTGCTATTGCCCATGGGGTTCGGACTGCTTTGGGGATTCGCCCAGGTTACGTTTGGAATCAGCTTCCGGGTGGTGGGCGTTGCCCTGACGTTTGCCGTAGTCTCCGGCCTCGGCAGTCTTTCCGGGTCGCTCGTTCCCCTGCTGGCCTTTCATTCCGAGGAGCTCTTCCGGCCGCGCGGAATCCTTCTGCTCCTCAGCATTCCCTTTCTGATGGTCGGCCTGATTCTCTACGCCTTCGCGGGCCGACGAAGAGAGAAGGAGCAGGCGGCGCAAGAGGGCAATGCGCAGGGTGGGAAATCCAGTTTCGCCACCGGCATGGCCCTGTGCATCTTTACTGGCATCTTTGCCTCGAGTTTCAATTTGGGATTTGCTTTTGGGGGCGACGTGATCCGCTCGAGCCTGCGGCACGGAGCGGGGCCGCTGAGCTCCACCTACGCCGTGTGGACTCTCGTGCTGGGAGCGGGCTTCATTCCCAACCTGCTCTACTGCCTTTACCTGGTGATACGGAATCGCAGCGCGCGCCTGTACGGGCAGAGCGGCTGGCCGCGGGAGACCCTTCTGGCTTTCGCCATGGCGTTCACGTGGATCGGGGCGGTCCTGATCTATGGTATCGGCGCTACACTGGTGGGCGCATTTGGAACCTCGATTGGTTACATGCTGTTTGTCGCCACAAGCATCCTTCTTGCCAACGCTTTTGGCTTGATGACCGGCGAGTGGAAAGGAACCAGTCCCCGAACGCGCAAGCTCCTTTTCGCCGCCGTCGCTTTCATCCTGATCGCCATCGTCGTTTTGAATCTTGGCGGCCTTTTCTGATCGCACCATAAGCTGCGGCGGCGCCAGCCCCCCCAGGCGAGTCTTCGGGGACCCCCGATAGTTAAGTCAGCGCTTATCGGCGCTAGGCCTGGGTCAGTCGGAAACATGCCAGTCCCAGCGGTTCTATTTGCACAGGCATGCGGAGAGACAAGTAATTCTCTTGCACCGTTGCTTGAACCTTGAGCGGTAGGCCTTTTCCCTCAGGCGTCAGGTATTCGACCCGATGATCTCCTTCAAAAGGGTGCGTCGTCTGGAAGCTGACATGCGGCAGCGGGTCCACGCTGAGATTGGCGATTCCTATCAGTACTGTCTTCTCGCCATCGCGTCGGAAGGGGCAAATGTTCGGCGCATCTTCGACAAATAAGGGCAGAGGGCCTTGGTTGATCCATTCCAGCATTTTCTTGAGAACCTCCTGCCGTTTCCAACCCCGAAAGTCCACCCGATAGAGGTCACCGCGCGAACCACTTTGAGGAATAATGCCGATGCGCCCTCCGGAAGCGTTTTTGAATAACGTCATCCCGGGTACAGAGAAGCTCCGTTCCGGGCCGAACATCTCACTGACCACTATGGCCTGTTCGATGGGATCCAGACGGTACTTGTAAGCTTCAGCGGTAGTCTCATCGCGGTTCAGGAATGTCCCCGCAAAGTTCACATTGCTCATTTCTTCGTAATTGGCCGCCGCTATAGGCTCACAACTCTTCACCCCAATTTCCTGGCCGAATCCGCGTTTAACGAGAAGCGCCGCGGTGTCGCCGTCCATCAGGACTTTTCCCTTCAGGAGGTTTCGAATTTCCTCGTCGCTCCGTTCCTCCAGGTAGGATTGGCTGGCCAACTTCACTCCATCGGGGTGAAAGGTTGTCGCAAACCCGAGCAGGTCCATGACTCCTTCCCAACATTCGGGCGCCCGCAAATCAGACATCCGATTCCCGTTTGCCTTCCGATGCATGGGGAAACGGCCATCCCACAGAATCTGCAAGCCGCGCTCCTTCTCGCATTCCGCCGCCCAAGCGGCAAGGCCACTGAAATACCCAAGAGAATCCCGCAACATGGCGTCAATAGCCGTATCATCATCGAACCTCGTCTCCACAAAACTATGAATATCCAGGGTGATATCGGGGGAAGCCAGTAACATACTCAGGGCGATTTGTAAGCGGGTTAGCCGAACCGATTTGGAAAACCGCGTAAACGGACTATTCTCCAATTCTGGCGTGATGC
The DNA here is from genome assembly GCA_003165615.1 of Acidobacteriota bacterium. Next base: position 12,098 of record PLWR01000266.1, read on the forward strand.
GCATTCTGCTGCCCAGCAGCAGTCGCAACTTCCTCATCGTACCGAGGCCGCGGGCGGCATCCCGGTAAGTGTTGTCCGAATATGAGCCAATACTTGGGCGAAGAAAGGGTTGGCGGCCACTCACGGACAGAGCGTCAACCATGTCGAGCCAGCGTCGGCCCTCGGCAGCAT
>PLWR01000007.1 GCA_003165615.1 Acidobacteriota bacterium
CCAACCCGGCGGGCGATGATCGAACAACTCTCGCATGGGCCTGCCTCTGTGCATGGATTGGCGGAACCGTTTCCACTCTCGCAGCAGATGATTTCAAAACATATTGCCTACCTGGTGCGGGCGCGGATTGTGATCAAGACGAAGCGTGGACGGGAGAGTGTGTGCACGCTTAGTCCAATGGCGATAAAGACAGTCAGCGACTGGGCGGTTTATTATCGCCGATTCTGGGAAGAGAGTTTCGACAAGCTGGATGTGGTTGTGAATCAAATGAAAAAAACGGAGGTCAGAGATGACAAGAAACACGGTTAACGAGACAGAGCGGATGGTTGTCACAAGAGTTTTTGATGCCCCACGCGAATTGGTTTGGAAGGCGTGGACTGACCCAAAGTATGTGGCGCAGTGGTGGGGGCCGAAGGGTTTTACTGCGCCTGTTTGCAAGATTGATTTTCGCGTGGGAGGAAAATTTCTCTGCTGCATGAGAGCGCCGGATGGGCAGGAGTTCTGGAATGGCGGCGAGTACTTCGAGATTGTTGTGCACGAGAAGATCGTTTACTCGATGTACTTTGCTGACGCGGAGGGAAACAAGGTTGAGGCTGCGCAATATGGGATACAACATGAGGCCATGGACGATGCGAACGATGTGATTCTCTTTGAGGATTTTGGAAACGGCCAGACGAAACTCACCTTGATTGGAAATGAATCTATGGAGAGCGCAAAAAATAGCGGTCAAGTAGAGGGCTGGAACCAGATACTCGATAAGGTTGCCGCGGTTGTTGCGGGGCTGGCGGGCGACAAGGGCCGGGCCTGAAGGCCGAGTTGATATGATCCGTTCGGTTTCAGGAGCCTCGACCCACATTGTGGGTACCCCGCTCCTGCTCCCTCCGTAAGAATCCCATTTCTCAGAATCGGGACCTAGGGCACTAGGACATCGCCGGGTGCCCCAGGTTGCGCTGACTCTGATCGAAGTGGGAGTTATTGGGTTGCAAAGGAATCGCCTTCCATTCCACGGTTGCCCACTTCCGTGCTGGTCCAGCCGGCGGGGCCGGTGTTGCTGTAGGTGACGGTGGTGGTGCCAACACTTCTGGACATGAAACAGAAGCCTTTCAACCCCGGCTTTTTTGAGGTGGCGTGGGCTTCCCAGGCCATTGCGTTCACGGCTAGGGTGTAGGTGTAGTTGGGGTCGGTCTTGTTGGGGTCGAATTTCAGGTGGTCGGTATGGCTCCCTCCGGGGTACCTTCCCGACAGAAGCTGATCCAATGGGCAGGTGCGCTGATAATCAAGCTGACATTCGTGCTCAATCTCCTCAATGGCGGAGAGAAACATGTAGGCGATCTTTTCTTCGCGCTTGAGCGGGACGGGGCCCTTTGCATCTTCGAACTCGACCGTGGCTTTGGTGGCGAAGGGGCCTGAAGCTGCTGTGGGAGCGGAGACGGTTGCGGCCGGGGCGCTGGCGGGCGCAGAAGACGCGGCGGCGCCGGCAGAGGCATAGATGGCCGCGACCTCCGCGGGCTTGAGGGCGCGATTCCACAGGGCTACATCGTCGATGGCGCCGGGAAAGAATCGGCCGGTAAAGACGGGAGTTGCGCCGATGGTGAAAACATTCTTCTTGCCGGCCTGGCCTCCACCTTTATCAGTGGCTACGGACTTGCCGTCCCAGTAGAGCGCGCGAGCGTGGGTGGTTGTGTTGAGTGTGGCAACGATCTGATGCCACTGGCCGATCAGCGAATCCGGTGAAGGTTTGTAGGAAATATTGCCACCGGCGGCGGTCCAGAACTTCAGGCCATTGTCGGTGTCGAATTGCACGTCGAGATCGTTGCCAACCTCAGACTCACCGGCGACGTAGAAAAGGCGGCCGGCCTTCGAGGGCAATTCAGCCAGGTTGACCCAGGCCATGATGCTAGCGGCGGCACCGATTCCACCAAATTGAGTTGTCGTGATGAAGGCGGACTTTCCGTCGAGTTTGAGGTAGCGTCCATTCGCGGTGAGGACGGGCGCTCCGGAGGCGGCAATGCTGGCAGAGCCGGTTGCCTTGTAGGTGGTGGCGCCGACCTGGCTTTTTCCGGAGGTGGAATCGAGCCGGTAGAAGGCGAGGGGTTGAGTGGAAGCGACCTCGTCAGAAAAGCCAGTCTGGCCTTGAATTGCGACGGAGCTTACGGTGGCCATGACAGCCAATGTGGCGATGGCCACGAGGGGGACTCGCATGGAGATGAACATGGGGATGTGCCTTTCTCGTTTGAGTTGTGAGTTATTCGGCGTGGAAGACTACGTCGAAGAGGAGCAGGCTTACGGTGGTGAAAATTATGTCGTAGCCGAGGAGCATTTTGANNTGGTGGCCAGGACCATGGCCAGCAGAGCGGGGATGAAGATGGGGAAGAGGATGAGGGGGAGAAGGAGTTCGCGGTTGCGGCTGCGGATGGAAAGGGCGGCGAAGAAGGTTCCGTTGGCGACAAGGGCCCAGGTGCCTAGCGGGAGAACGAGAGCTAGCTGCCAGGCGTTGCCTTCGATGTGGAGGTTATAGAAG
>PLWR01000416.1 GCA_003165615.1 Acidobacteriota bacterium
AGACGATCATGAAGATTTATGCCGGGGAATTGGCCTGATTGGTGTGGCCACCGGCTGGCAGTGGTCCGTTGTCCGCGGTCAGTGGCCCGGCGTTATTGGCATGGGTGAGATTGTGTGCTTTCTTCAAAAGATTAAATGGCGAGAACATTTTTCCACTCTGATTCGCTTAANNACGGACAACGGACCACGGACAAAGGACAAATGACCGACTCATGCCCACACTTTTGATCGTTGAAGACGAAGCCAAGATGCGGCGCCTGCTGGAGCTGAACCTCGCCGAGGAAGGTTATACCGTCCTGACTGCGGCCGATGCCGATGCCGGCCTGAACATCCTGCGGCAGGAAAAGGTCGACCTGATTGTGACCGACCTCAAGCTGCCCGGCATGAATGGTCTGGAATTCTTGCAGGCGGTGAAACGCACCAATGCCACGCTGCCCGTGGTGGTGATGACGGCGTTTGGCACCGTGGAGACGGCGGTTGAGGCTATGAAGGCGGGCGCCAGCGACTATGTGCTGAAGCCCTTTGGCATGGAGGAAATCAAGCTCATTCTCCGCAAGGAGCTGGATGTTCACCGCCTGCGTGAGGAGAACCGGTCGCTGCGCGAAGCGCTGGGCCAGCGTTACCAGTTTCGCAACATTGTTGCCTACAGCCCCAAGATGCAGGAGGTATTGGCGACGGTGGAGCGGGTTGCCCCCACGAATTCCACGGTGCTGCTGGGCGGGGAAAGCGGTGTGGGCAAGGACCTGATCGCGCGCGCCATCCATGAGCACTCACGGCGTGCGGCGGAGGCCTTCATCAAGGTCAACTGTACGGCGATTCCGGAAAATCTGCTGGAAAGCGAATTGTTCGGTTACGAGAAAGGCGCATTTACGGGCGCCAACACCACCAAGCCCGGCCGGTTTGAGCTTGCGGACAAGGGCACGATCTTTCTCGATGAGATCGGTGATGTCCCGGGCTCGATTCAGGTGAAGCTGTTGCACGTTTTGCAGGACCGCCAATTTGAACGGCTGGGCGGGACCAAAACCCTCAAAGTGGATGTGCGGGTCATTGCCGCCACCAATCAGGATCTGCGCGCGGCGCTGGAGCAGGGAACTTTTCGCCAGGACCTCTACTACCGGCTGAATGTGGTGCCCATCAGCATCCCGCCATTGCGCGAGCGCAAGGAAGAAATTCCCTACCTGGTTGACTATTTTATCGCCCGCTTCGCGCGCGAGGCCGGCAAATCCCTGAGCGGCATCACCGCTCCCGCGCTAAAACTCCTGATGGACTTTCACTGGCCGGGCAATGTGCGTGAACTCGAAAACATCATCGAGCGTGCCGTGGCTCTCTCCGTGGGCACGGTGATTGATGTCGCGGATATCCGCCTGGACGTTTCACCCATCAGCCCTGCTGCGTCCACCCAGACTGGCTCGACGCCCTTTCCACCCGCCGGCACGACCCTGGAGCAATTTGAAGACGAGATCATTCGCGAGGCCCTGCGCCGCGCCAATGGCAACAAAAGCCAGGCAGCCCGCCTGCTTGGCCTTTCGCGCAACGCCCTGCGCTATCGCCTGGCCAAGCTCGGTGTGTCGGACGAGGAAGAGAAGTAAGTGCCCAGAGATTGGTCTCAGGATTTGGTTTGGCGGGCGGGAAGTGCTTTCAGGATAGTGTCCAGGATTCCATTGATGAACTCAACCGAACCATCGCCGGAAAAGCGTCGCGCGATTTCCAGCGCCTCGTTGATCACGGCATGGGGTGGAGTCTCCGGGCAGTGGAGCAATTCGTAAACGGCCACCCGAAGGATGCTTCGGTCGACGGCCGCCATGCGTTCCAGCCGCCAATTTGCCGCATGCTTGCGGATTAGTTTGTCAAGCTTATCGATGTCATCGACCGCCCCACGAAAAAGCCCTCGGGCGAAACTTTCCACTTCGCTGTCAGCCTTGCGCTCAAGAAAAAATGATGTGCCAACTTGTTCCGGCGTGTTGCCCCCCAGTTCCCACTGGTAGAGCATTTGCATTGCGTATTCGCGAGATTTGCGTCTTGAAGCCATGAGTTTAAAGATATCGGGAGATCCGATGATCGGGCCTGCGCCCGCCGAAGGGTATCGTTTCCCACTGTACGGTGCGGCGCTTCGGCCCGCAGGCGGGTGATCGGGTGAACAGGGCGTAACTGAGGTCGAACGAGGTTTTGTTCACCAGATCGCCGATCTCAGGATCCCCCGATTCCGTCTACGGACCACGGATTATTTTCCAGTGAATTTTGCGGGCCGTTTTTCCAGGAACGCGCGCGTTCCTTCTTTCATATCTGCGGTGGTGCAGCATAGTCCAAATAGCGCCGCCTCCAGGATTTGTCCTTCGGCCGAGGGCATTTCCATGCCGTGATTGACCGCTTCCAGCGCAGACTTTATGGCGAGCGGGGCGTTGGCAATTATTTTCTGAGCCAATTTCTCCGCCGCCGCCGGCAGTTCTGCCACCGGCACGACCTGGTTCACCAGCCCGATGCGATGGGCTTCCGGCGCGGTCACAGTCTCGCCGGTCAAAATCAGCTCCAGTGCCCGGCACTTGCCCACCAGGCGCGGCAGCCGTTGCGATCCGCCATAACCGGGGATGAGCCCAAGCTTCACCTCGGGCTGCCCCAGGCGGGCAGTTTCCGCAGCAATGCGCAAGGTGCACGCCATGGCCAATTCGCAACCCCCACCCAGCGCGAAACCGTTAATCGCAGCAATCACCGGCTTGCCGAGGTTTTCGATCAGATTGAATACATGCTGCCCTAACCGGGAAGTTTCCTTTCCCTGCACGGGAGTCTGCGGAGCCAGTTCACTGATGTCCGCTCCCGCCACAAATGCTTTCTCTCCGCTCCCGGTAAGAATTACCACACGTACTTCCTTATCCTTCTGAAGAGCTTGAAAGCAGTCGAGCAATTCCTCCATCACCTGGCGATTGAGGGCATTCAGTTTCTCCGGCCGATTGACCGTTACGTAGCCGATGGCATTTCGCCTGTCGCAAAGCAACGTTTCGTAGGCCATGTATTCCTTCCGGCCAGGAGTCATCCGGAGAATTTGGAAATCAGAATGCGTTTCCCGCCCTCTTTGTGCGCGCGGTCCAGGGACACTTCCAGCCGGTTGATCACTTCGGTGACGCCATCCACCGCATCGAAGCTCGGTCCTAATGGGACGTCACAAACCGCTGCGCAGATATTGGCCGCCTCCGCGCCGTTCGCCTGCACCTGGGCTATGACGCGGCGTACTTTTTCCACTGCCAATCCTGCCTGCGGCAGGGTCGTATCCGGAAACACCACGACAATCGAAAGCGGGCTGTAACGAATGGAAATGTCGTTCTGACGCAGGGTGGGAGTGAGGGTTTTGCCCACTTGCTGCACGAAGCGCTGCACGCCGGCATCGCCCAATGACTTCATCAACGCATGCGGGTTCTCCGGCTCCAGCAAGCATACCGATAACGGCTGTGACTGATCTTTGGAGCGCCGGGCTTCGGAAAGCAGGCATTCCAGATACGCACTGCGCGGAAGCAGGCCGGTCTCGGGATCGGTTCCGGCCAGCGAGCGCACAAGTCGGCGCAACTTGGTGTTGTTTATGGCGATGACGACTTGGGTGGAGATGGCTCTGAGCAGCAGGTTTTCACCGGGTGACCACGCACGCGGCACCCCGCATTGTTCCAGGAGCAGCAGCCCTGTGGCCGCGTCCTTGTCGATTAGCGGCAACGCCTGTAAAGAACGAATGCCCAATTTCTTGACGTCCGCAGAGACCGCCGAGAGCAACGGAGCCTGCGCAACGTTTTCCAGCGACCACCCGTCGGGGCTGGAGGTGGCCTGCCCCATTAGGAAAGCAAAAAGCTTTATCGCCGCCGCGGGATCGGAAGGTGACGCCAGCGGCGAATAATATTCCGCCGTGAGTGCGGGAGGCCGGTCCGGCAGCCCCACTGCTCCCCAGCAGCGGCTGGCGTTCATCGCACGGCCAATCTCGTTGACGGCGACCTGCAGCACTCCCTGCGGGGTCGATTCACGATAAATGTTGGCGGTGATTTCAGAAATCTTCCGCAGGTCGTCAAGAGATTGGAATGACGGGACGCCTGGGGAAGTGGCATCGGCCCGGGGAGTTGTCGCAACGGGGGCAGGAGGCGCTTTGAATTTGGGAAGGTATGCGGCAGCTTCATAGAGATCGCGGACCCTCTGGTTCTTCTCGTCCGCGCCGGGGAAAAGGCGGTCGATCGTTTCCAGCGTCTCTTCCAGCTTCGTGGATAGCTGATATTGGTGGTACATCTCCCCCTCGACGAGGAGGTCTTCCAGGGATTCGGTTTTGTCCGCCGCTGCGGCCGCTGAGTTCGTGGCCGGAGACGGGCGCGCGGAGGACGGGGGTTGCATGCGATTGAGGATGTTTTTGTACCAGATCGAGTCGATATGTCCTTCCAGACTTACCAATCGATCGTAGTGGCCCTCACCGTACGGGTCGACGTCCAGGATTCGTTCCAGCGTATCGCCTGCCTTCTGGTAGTTATCGCTGGCCAGATAGAGGTTGAACAGGCGCGTCAGAGAACGCCGCAGCCCATCCTCCTTGTTCATCTCGTTGTAGAGGTTGCTGAGGACTTCCAGGACTTCCAAGTTCGACTCGTCCGTTTCGTATACCTCCTCCATGATCTTCAGGAATTCGTTCCGCTTGCCCTGCTGGAAAAGGCGTTCTTTAAGTTCGTTCATCGTACCCAACACTTGCTGCACTGCCCCCGTTTGGACCAGACCTTCCATGAGTCTTAGAACAAGATCCACGTTCTCGGGGCTGGCATGATACAGCTTCCAGCAGAGCGGCTGGGCCTCGGGGTATTTACCACTCCCGAGATAAGCCTGGCAGGTCAACTTCAGCACTTCCAGATCATCAGGCCTCTTCGCCAGTACCGGCTCAATCAACTTTGCAGCTTCGGCGGCGTTCCCGCGCTTCAAGTGGAGCTCCGCGGCGGTGATGGCGGCAACTTCATCGGAGGGATCAAGCGCCTGCGCCTGCTCCACAAGCTTCTGCCAGTGGCTTTCATCCCCGGCGCGACGGGCGAGTTGCGCGGCACGGAGTAACGCCGGCACGGCCACCTTGGTTTGACGCGAGCGGCTGGCTAACTCGGCGAGCTCCAGGTGCTCCTCCAGATTGTTAGCGTCGAGCTTGATGATGCGGGTCAGACAATCGAGCATCTGCGCGTTCAAGCCAGCTCTTCGATAATGCCCCAGCGCCTCTCGATAGGCCTCAAGTGCGTCGGTATTCTTCTGGTTCTTTTCGAGCAGAACGGCTAGCTTCATTAATGTGACGACATCCTGCGGCGCCAGCTTCAAAACCCTCCGGTAGGTGGCGATCGCCTTGGCGATATCACTCCGCTTGACGTAGTAATCCGCCAACTGAACCTGGTAGCGCGACGCCTCAGCAATGCGATTGAGTTTGATGCTGAGGTCGCCCAGGTTGAGGAGAGCTTCTTCGTCGTTGGGCTCGTAGCGAAGAATTTCCTGATAGGTTTCGATCGCGGCTTCGAACTTTTGCCGCTGGAGATACTTGTCCGCTTTTTCGTAGAGCTTGTCTAGATCTGGCATTTTTTCGTGTAAAGGCTCTCGCGCCCTCGGCGGAATTCTTTGCCAACTCCCAATTTGACAGGATAGCTCCCTTTTGCTAGATTTTCAAAGGGTTAGAAATTAGTCCGCGGTTGGCAAGGGCCTGCTCCCACCACTGGCACCACGCGGTGACACTCTCCTTGGTTCGCATTCTGCGCGGAACCGGCAAAACGAAGGTTTCATGACCGACGCTCGCTTGATTCGAAACTTTTCGATTGTGGCCCACATCGATCATGGCAAGTCCACGCTGGCCGACCGCCTGCTGGAGATTACCGGCGCGCTTTCCAAACGTGAAATGTCGGAGCAGGTCCTTGACTCCATGGATCTGGAGCGCGAGCGTGGCATCACCATCACGGCTCACGCCGTGCGCATGATGTACAAAGCCCACGACGGCAACACCTACCAGCTCAACCTGATCGACACCCCCGGCCCCGTGGACTTCAGCTACG